>JALXER010000115.1 GCA_027069385.1 Paracoccaceae bacterium | reverse complement strand
GCGATCAATTCAGCACCGATCCGATCCGTCTTGGCGCGTGTTCCGCGGCTGGTAGCAAAGGCTTTGATCTGTGCGGATGGCAGTTGGCGCGCTTCTATTCCCGCCGTATCAAGCGCCGCCCAGAGCCGCCACTCCTGACCACCTGTCGCTTCAAAACACACAATAGCTCCCACCGCGCCAGCCAATTCTGTCAACCGTTCATGGCTGGCATCAGTGTTCGGGAACCGCTCATACTGCCCTTCAGGCAGACAGTGAATATCCAGCCAATCGCACGGACACCTATGCCGATGATGACATCTTGTGATACCGTATCCATACTCTCGTTCGGGCATTCCTTCGAACCGGTGGCAGTCATGCCTCACTCTGATCCGTGGTCCTGATCGGCCACATTCAACTGTTCGGGACGATGAAGAAGAGACGGTGCCGGCTCGCCAGTAAACCTGGTCAAACCCACAAGGCTCAGACGCCATACACCGCCTCGTTACCAATCTTCGCCAAGGCCGGTGACGAGGCAACATTAACAGATCAGAGATACAGAAGGCCCAGGACCTATTAATTTGGTGCCACCGGTTTGGTATATTTTTCGCCTGACCATGAGCAAGCCCGCAGGAATAGTGGCTCTATTTCAAGGTCTTGCAAAGCCGTCAGGCGGAAAATCCGTCAAATCCGAAGGACGCCAAATCCGCGAGATATCATCGGTTTGGGCTGTGCCGCACAGGGTACTCCCTTTGCAGCGGCTTAGGGCGTAGACCTATAAACCCCGCGCCGCCAGTTTGGCAGATTTTCGTTCTGACCAGGCGCAAGGCCGCAGGAATAGTGGTTGTTCGCCGGGAAAACCTTCCCCCGGAAGGTTTTCTTTTCCGGCTCACTTCTCGGCCTTGCAACGCAGTCAGGGCGAAAATCCACCAAACCCGAAGGGCGCGATCCTCGCTTCATCTCAATGGCTCGGGACGCTTGCAAAGGGGGCCACCCTGTGCCGCGCGCGCCAAACCATTGATATTTCGCGAGGATCGCGCTGGCGACGTGTGGTTTATGGGTCTACGCCCTAAGCTGTTGAGATGAGGCAAGGGTCGCACTGGTGACGCGGGGTTTATGGGTCTACGCCCTAACAATTACGAAACGGGCCTCTCCCGCCCGTCGTCGGCGCATTGCATTCGCAATGCGCCTCCTCCCGTTGGGCCGGGCCTCGGCTTTGCCTCGGCAGGGGGCCAGCCCCCTCTGGCGCAAGCGCCATTCACCCCCGGGGTGTTTGTTAAAAGAAGAAGGTGTGACTTCAATCTTCCTTATATACTCTCAGGGGGGAGCGACGCATGTCGCGAGGGGGCGGAACGCCCCCCCCTGCCGCCCGCAGGGCGGCCCGGCCCAAAGAGAAGCCTTGTGTTTGGCTTGCCAAACACAAGGCTGGACTGCGGGAGCGCTACGGTTCGGTGTTTACAAGTTGAATTTGTTATCGCGGGGGAAGCCACGCGGGGCCATGCGGCCTGATGCTGCGCGCTTGCCACGCCATTCATCCAGTTCCAGCACAGTGCGGGTACGGCCGCCCGCGTCCAGCCATTGCAAACCATTGGACAGGTTAAAGCATTTTACATCCGACAACTCACCGTCTTTATCCGCGTATTTCTGCAAGCGCACCCCTTTGCCCCGCCCCAGTCTGGGCAGGTCTGCCACCGGGAACACCAGCACCTTTCGGTTAAGCCCGACACAGGCCACGTGGTCGCCGCTTACCGGTTGGCAAATTCGGGCCGTAACGCCTGCCTTGACGTTCAGCACCTGCCGGCCGGTTTTGGTTTGGGCGATGACATCGTCTTCGGCCACCACAAATCCGTCACCGGCACTGGAGGCCACCAGCAATTCACGCCCCGGCACATGCAGGAACAGGTCGATAATTTCGGATTCGTTGGGCAGATCGACCATCAGCCGGATCGGTTCGCCCATGCCGCGCCCGCCGGGCAGGTTGCTGGCCAGTATGGTATAAAACCGGCCATTGGCCCCGAACAGCACCAGCTTGTCGGTGGTATGGGCATGAAAGATAAACTTGGCCTCGTCACCATCCTTGAATTTCAGCGCCGAATCCAGCGCGATATGCCCTTTCATGCCGCGCACCCAGCCCATTTTCGAACAAACCACCGTCAGCGGTTCTTTTTCGATCATCGCTTCCAGCGGCACGTCTTCGACGTCGGGCGCGTCGGCCAGTTCGGTCCGGCGCTTGCCAAAACCGGTATGCTTGCCAAACTGTTTTTTGGTGGCGCGCAACTGTTCGATCAGGCGCAGCCATTGCGCGCCCTCGCTACCCAGCAATTCGTCGATGCCTTCGCGTTCGGTAATCAGCGCGGCGCGTTCGTTGCGCAATTCCATTTCTTCGAGCTTGCGCAGGCTGCGCAAACGCATGTTCAGAATGGCATCGGCCTGTGCCTCGCTCAACTCGAATTCGGCGATCAACTCGGCCTTCGGGTCATCCCCGTAGCGGATGATTTCTATCACACGATCAAGGTTCAGATAAGCAACCAGATAGCCCTCCAGCACCTCTAACCGCTTGTTGATCTTGTCTTTTCTGAATTGCGCGCGGCGCAACATGACCTGCCGCCGGTGGTCGATAAAGGCGCGCAGCACCTGTTTTAGCGTCGATACTTGCGGCGTCAGCCCGTCAATCAGCACGTTCATATTCAGCGAAAACCGCGTTTCAAGGTCGCTTTGGCGGAACAGCGCTTCCATCAGCACGGCAGGGTCAACGGTCTTGGCGCGAGGCTCCAGCACCAGGCGGATATCTTCGGCGCTTTCATCCCGCACATCGGCCAGAATCGGAATTTTTTTAGCGTTGATGATTTCGGCGATCTTTTCGATCAGTTTGGATTTTTGTACCTGATAGGGGATCTCGGTTACGATGATCTGCCATTGACCACGGCCCAGATCCTCTGTCTGCCATCGGGCACGCAGGCGAAACGAGCCGCGGCCGGTTTTATAGGCGTTCAGGATGTTTTCGCGCGGCTCAACCAGAATGCCGCCAGTTGGAAAATCGGGGCCGGGCACATGGTCGAGCAGGGTTTCGTCGCGCGCGTTCGGAGCCTTGATCAGGTGGATTGCGGCATCGCACAGCTCGGCAATATTATGGGGCGGAATATTGGTGGCCATCCCCACCGCAATCCCGCTTGACCCGTTGGCGAGCAGGTTGGGAAATGCGGCGGGCAGCACCACCGGTTCTTGCAGGGAGCCGTCGTAATTGTCGCGAAAATCGACCGCGTTTTCCGACAGGCCGTCCAGCAATGCCTCGGCGGCGGCGGTCATGCGGGCCTCGGTGTAGCGTGCCGCAGCGGGGTTGTCGCCGTCGATATTGCCAAAATTGCCCTGCCCGTCAACCAGCGGATAGCGCACGTTGAAATCCTGCGCCAGCCGCGCCATGGCGTCATAAATCGCCGCATCCCCGTGCGGGTGATAGTTGCCCATCACATCGCCGGTTATTTTCGAGCTTTTGCGATACCGCCCCTTCGAATCCAGCTTCAACTCGCGCATGGCGTACAGAATCCGGCGATGCACCGGTTTAAGCCCGTCGCGCGCATCGGGCAGCGCGCGGTTCATGATGGTGGACAGCGCATAGGTCAGATACCGACCGCCCAGTGCCTCGCGCAGGGGTTCGGTGGTTATGCTGCCGCCATCGGGTATATCGGGGGTGTTGCTCTGCTTTGCCATATATGTGGTGTAACTTGCCAAGCCGGAACGGTCCAGAGCGAATATCCGCCGGATGCTCTTGACGTTACGGGTCAAACCACTTAAGTGACTATTGACTTACTTAAGGAGACTGAAATGAAATACGCTTCCTATTTACTGAATATCGTTCTGATCGGCGCGCTGGGCTATGTCGGCTACAAGTTCGTGTATGACGGTAATGTCGCCACAGGAACCGAGGATCGGACTGCGGTAATCCTGACCGCTGCGGAAAAAGCCGAGGTGCTGGGCGAGATGCGCGGTCTGCTGGAAACCTCGCAGGCGGTGCTGCTGGCCGCGACCGAAGATCGCGTGGCGGAAATCCCCGACATTGTGCGCCCGTTCGGCATGGCTGCGGTCGAGCAAGAATCGATCACGCTGGCCGCCAAACTGCCGCTGGACCTGAAAACCATGGGCTATGACGCGCACCGCGCCATGGATGCCTTGGGTGAAATGGCCGGAAACGGGGCCAGTGGTGACGAAATCGTCGCGACGCTGGCCGGGGCGATGTCGCTTTGCACCTCTTGCCACGCAACCTATCGTTTCGTCGCCGAAGAAGAGATGAATTAGAACTGGAGCTTTCCCCGCGCCCTGCCCTATACTCGGGCCATGAGGGGAAAAAAATCCATACTGATTACCGGCTGCTCCAGCGGCATCGGCTATGACGCCGCGCATGAACTGCACATGCGCGGTTGGCAGGTGTTTGCCAGTTGTCGCCAGCAAAAGGACGTGGACCGCCTGAACACCGAGGGGCTGACCAGCTTGCGGCTCGACTATGCCGACGAGGACAGCATCAAAGACGCGGTGGCACAGGTATTTCGCAGTACCGGCGGGCGGCTGGACGCGCTGTTCAATAACGGTGCCTATGCCATCCCCGGCGCGACCGAGGACATGCCCCGCGACGCGCTGCGCGCCTTGTTCGAAACCAACGTTTTCGGCCAGTTCGATTTGATCTCGCAGGTGCTGCCCACCATGCGCGCGCAGGGGCACGGGCGGGTGATCAACTGTTCATCGGTGCTGGGCATCGTGGTGCTGCGGATGCGCGGGGCCTATTGCGCCAGCAAATTCGCGATGGAGGCAATGACCGACGCGCTGCGCTATGAAAACGCCGACACAGGGTTGCATTTCATCAGCATCCAGCCCGGGCCGATTACCACCCGCATCCGCGAGAATTCGATCCCGCATTTCGAAAAATGGATCGACTGGCAAGGCTCGGCCCATCGCAAGGTTTACGAAGAAACCCTGCGCCCGCGCCTCTATGACCCTGACACCTCGGTTGACCGGTTCGAACTGCCCCCCGGCGCGGTTACGGCCAAGCTGATCCATGCCCTGACCGCCCGCAACCCCAAGCCCCGCTATCGGGTCACCACCCCGACCCATATTGCCGAAGCCGCCCGCCGCCTGTTGCCCAAGCGCTGGCTGGACCGGTTCTTTGGCCGCATGTAAAAAGGAGCCCCCATGCTTTCCGACCCGTTATTCATTCTTGTTATCCTTGCCGCGCTGGCCACCGTTGCCGTGCTGTTTCTGGGCCTGATCTCGTTTGCCAAAAGCGGCGACTGGCACAAGCGCAACGCCAACAAGATCATGCGCTGGCGCGTTGGGTTGCAAGCCACCGCCGTTGTGTTCTTTCTGATCTTCATCTATTTCCGCCGCGGGGGATAGCCATGGTTACGCTGAACAAAATTTACACCCGCACCGGTGACAAGGGCGATACCGCGCTGGGAAACGGCGACCGGGTGCCCAAACATGATGCGCGGGTGAACGCCTATGGCACGGTGGACGAAATCAACGCGACCGTGGGCATGGCGCGCCTGCATGCCGGTGAAATGGATCCGGCGCTGGCCCGAATCCAGAACGACCTGTTCGATCTGGGTGCCGACCTGTGCCGCCCCGACATGGCCGATGATGCCGACGCCCAGTACCCGCCGCTTCGGGTGGTCTCTGCGCAGGTTGACCGGTTAGAGGCCGAAATCGACGCGATGAACGCCGCGATTGCCCCGCTCAAGAGCTTTGTTTTACCCGGAGGCAGCCCGCTGGCCGCGCACCTGCATCTGTGCCGCACCGTCACGCGCCGCGCCGAACGGCTGGCCGTGCAACTGGACGCGGTGAATCCGGTGGTGATCCACTATCTCAACCGGCTTTCCGACTGGTTCTTTGTGGCCTCGCGCGCCGCCAATGATAACGGTTTACGCGATGTTTTATGGGTTCCGGGCGCAAATCGCTGATCAAAGGTCGCGATTTCCCTTGCAGTGCAGCATTTTTGCTGGTTCACTCCGCCCGATACGAAACATGTGGCCCTTGAAATGGAGATTCGCGCAATGAAAGTGTTGGTGCCGGTCAAACGTGTGATTGACTATAATGTCAAAGTCCGCGTCAAAGCCGATGGAGGCGGGGTGGACCTCGCCAATGTCAAAATGTCGATGAACCCGTTTGACGAAATCGCGGTAGAAGAGGCCATTCGCCTGAAAGAAGCCGGCGTGGTTTCCGAAATCGTGGCCGTGTCGATCGGCGTTAAACAGAACCAGGAAACCTTGCGCACCGCGCTGGCCATGGGCGCGGATCGCGCCATTCTGGTTATCGCCGCCGAGGATGTGCATACCGACATCGAACCGCTGGCTGTGGCCAAGCTGCTGAAAGCCATTGCCGAAGAGGAAGAGCCGGGCCTGATCCTGCTGGGCAAACAGGCGATTGACAACGATATGAACGCCACCGGCCAGATGCTGAGCGCCCTGCTGGGCTGGTCGCAGGCTACCTTTGCTTCGGAACTGGCGGTTGAAGGCGACAGCGCCACCGTCACGCGCGAAGTGGATGGCGGCTTGCAAACCATCAAGGTCACCATGCCTGCCATTGTTACCGTTGACCTGCGCCTGAACGAGCCGCGCTATGCGTCGCTGCCCAATATCATGAAGGCTAAACGCAAGCCGCTCGACGAAAAAACACCGGCCGATTACGGCGTTGACGTCGCACCGCGCCTGACCATCACCAAAACGGCCGAGCCTTCAGGGCGCGCCGCGGGCGTGATCGTTGCAGATGTGGCCGAACTGGTGGCGAAACTCAAAGACGAAGCGGGGGTAATCTGATGGCTGTTCTTTTACTTGCGGAAATCAATGGCGGCGAATTGTCCGCCGACCAGACCGGCAAAGCCGTTACCGCGGCAAAATCGCTGGGGGATGTAACGGTACTGTGCGCCAGCGCCGGTTGCGCGGATGCAGCGGCGGCGGCAGCCAAGCTTGACGGCGTGGCCGCGGTGCTGTGCGCCGATGATGCGGCCTATGGCAACGGGCTGGCGGAACCGATCGCCGATCTGATCGTGTCGCTGGCGGGGGACTTTGACCATATCGTTGCGCCGGCCACGTCCAACGGCAAAAACATCCTGCCCCGCGTTGCGGCCCTGCTGGATGTCATGGTGATTTCCGACGTGACCGGCATTGTTTCCGCCGACACGTTCGAGCGCCCGATCTATGCGGGCAACGCGGTGCAAACCGTGCAATCTGCGGACGCCAAAAAGGTGATTTCTATCCGGACCAGCGGCTTTGACGCCGCCGCCGAAACCGGTTCGGCCAGCGTGACCAGCGTTGATGCCGCCGGTGATCCGGGCCTGTCTTCGTGGGTCGAGGACAAGGTTCAGGCCTCCGACCGGCCCGAACTGACCTCGGCCAAGGTCATCGTTTCGGGCGGGCGCGGTGTTGGCTCCGAAGAAAACTTTGCCATTATCGAGCAACTGGCCGACAAACTGGGTGCAGCGGTTGGCGCGTCGCGTGCAGCGGTGGATAGCGGCTTTGCTCCCAATGACTGGCAGGTTGGCCAGACCGGCAAAGTGGTTGCACCCGAGCTGTATATCGCCATTGGCATTTCCGGTGCGATCCAGCATCTGGCGGGCATGAAAGACAGCAAGGTGATTGTCGCAATCAACAAAGACGAAGAAGCGCCGATCTTTCAGGTGGCCGATTACGGGCTGGTTGCCGATTTGTTTGACGCGGTTCCGGCGCTGAACGACGCGCTGGGCTAGGCTATTCAACGGCCCGCCAATCCGGCGGGCCGTTGGCATTTACCGAGGCGTTGGCAGGGCTGATCGGCCTTGCAAGCACTCGAAACAACTGGGAAAACAGTGATGGAACTCAAATCGGTAGGCGTAATCGGCGCCGGGCAAATGGGCAACGGGATTGCCCATGTCTTTGCAGCATCTGGCTTTGATGTGCAACTATACGACATTTCGCCCGAGGCGGTCGATGCCGCCATTGCCAAAATATCCGGCAACATGGACCGGCAAATCGCCAAGGGGAAACTGGCCGAAACCGACAAGGCAAACGCGCTGGCCCGTATTACCCGCGCCCCTGATCTTGCCACCGTCGGGTCATGTGACCTGATCATCGAGGCCGCCACCGAAGTCGAAAAGATCAAGCACCAGATTTTTGCCGATCTCGCACCGCATCTGGGGCCGGATACGATTCTGACATCGAATACCTCGTCCATTTCCATCACCCGTCTGGCCGCGGCCACGGACCGGCCCGAAAAATTTATGGGGCTGCACTTCATGAATCCGGTTCCGGTGATGCAACTGGTCGAACTCATTCGCGGCATTGCAACGGACGAGCCGACCTATAAGGCGCTGGCGCGCGTGGTCGAACGGCTTGGCAAAACCTCTACCAGCGCCGAGGATTTTCCGGCGTTTATTGTGAACCGCATCCTGATGCCGATGATCAACGAAGCGGTGTATACGCTGTACGAAGGCGTCGGGACCGTGCAAAGCATCGATACATCGTTAAGGCTGGGGGCCAATCACCCGATGGGCCCGCTTGCGTTGGCCGATTTTATCGGGCTGGACACCTGTCTGGCCATTATGAACGTGCTGCACGAGGGGCTTGCCGATACCAAATACAGGCCCTGTCCGTTACTGGTGAAATATGTCGAGGCCGGCTGGCTGGGCCGCAAAACCAAACGCGGGTTTTATGACTATCGCGGAGACGAACCCGTCCCGACCCGCTAGGCCTCCGGTATCTTCGGGGAGCCGCAAGCGGCCCCCCTCATCAACCGGGCATGGGGCAAGCCCCATGCGGGGGCGTTCACGCCCCCCTTGCCCGTGCCGGGCAATTCCCCCCTGAAAGTATTTATGAAAAATGGAAGTCTGTGTCGCCTCACGCATGTGACGGGGGTACGGGGGCTGGCCCCCGGGGCCGACCGAAGGTCGGCCCGGCCCAAAGGGAAGCCTTGTGTTTGGCTTGCCAAACACAGGGCTGGACTGCGGGAGCGCCTAGGTATTCAGGGGCAGCATTTGCCAGTGCGGGTCTGTTTGGGACGGTGGCAAGACCTTCACCGGTTCCGCATTGGGCAGCGTAGCCTGTTGACCAAGGTTTAGTGTTTCGTGGATTGGCCAGAACACCGCGCCATGGGCGACGATCAGCGGGGTGGTCTGTTGCGCCAGTATCCCGTTCAGCGCCGTAAATACCCGCCTGCGAAAGGAGTCGAATGTCTCGGCCCCGGCAGGGGTTTGTTCGCCCCTACGCCAAGCGTCGGACAGCGCCACCCCGTCGGCAAGCTTCCCTTCCAACTCGCCAAAATTGCATTCGCGCAGATCGGGGATTTCAATCAAAGGCAGGTTCAGGCTCTGATTGACAATATCGGCGGTCTGGCGGGCACGTTGCAGCGGGCTGCAATAGATATGGGTTGCGGGGCAATCCTGCAGGGCCGAAAGGGCGCTATGGGCCTGCGCGATACCGGTCTCGTTCAGCGCAATATCCAGACTGCCCTGATAACGCCCCTGCCGGTTATAATCGGTCTGGCCGTGCCGCAGATAGAAAAAAGGTTTCTCGATAATCATGCCCCTGCCATTAGGCATTTCGGCAGCAAATGGCAAGCATGTCTCTTATCTTGACTTATTTGGTCAGGACCGCCATATAAAATCCGACTCCAAGCAAAGGCACCGCAATGTTTATCCAAACCGAATCCACCCCGAATCCCGCCACGCTGAAATTTCTGCCCGGTCAGGCGGTCATGCCGGTTGGCACGGCCGATTTTCCCAATGCCGAGGCCGCTTCGACCTCGCCGCTGGCGCTGCGGGTCTTTGATGTTGACGGCGTTCTGGGCGTGTTTTTCGGGCCCGATTTTGTGACGGTCACCAAGGATGACGCGGTTGACTGGGCCCATATCAAACCGGCCATTCTTGGCGCGATCATGGAGCATTACCAGTCCGGCGAACCGGTGATGTCGGATGAAAGCGGCACGGTCGGCCACGCCATCGGCGATGGCGAAAACGAGGAAATCATCGCCCAGATCAAGGAATTGCTGGATACGCGCGTACGCCCTGCCGTAGCGCAGGACGGAGGCGACATCACCTTTCACGGGTTTGATCGCGGCGTGGTTTACCTGCATATGCAGGGGGCCTGCGCGGGCTGCCCTTCGTCCACCCAGACCCTGAAAATGGGCATTGAAAACCTGCTGCGCCACTTCATCCCCGAAGTGACAGAGGTGCGCGCCATTGCCGCCTGAGCAAACCCTGCTGGCAATCGATACAACGGCCGCGTTCTGCGCGGTCGCTTTGCTTTGCGGTGACGAAATTCTGGCGCAACAGGTCGAGCCGATGACCCGCGGGCAGGTTGAACGGCTCTTCCCGCTCATTCAGGAAGTGCTGGCCGAGGCTGGCAAAACCATCGATGATCTGGGCGCGCTTGCGGTCAATACCGGCCCGGGCAATTTCACCGGCATCCGCATTGGCGTTTCGGCCACGCGCGGGCTGGCCATGGGGCTGGGCATTCCGGCCATCGGCATCAGCGCCCCTGATACCCCGATCGACCGGCTCGCCCGTATGGCATCTGCACAACTGGCGACGGGCGAACCGACGGAGCGCCCTGCTCCGGCCTATCTGCGTCCGGCCAATGCGGCCCCGTCCCGCACGCCACCGGTCGTGATCCTCGATGACACCTGAAGCCATGGCCGCCCTGCACGCGGCCAGCATCCGCACTCCCGCCCCGTGGAGCGTGGCGACCTTTGCCGCCATGCAGGCCGACCCGAATACGCTTATCATAGAATCGACCGGCGGGTTGGCGATTGGCCGCAGTGCCGGTCCCGAGGCCGAAGTGCTGACCATCGCAGTACATCCCGACCATCGCAATGCCGGGTTGGGCGGGGAATTGCTGAACCGGCTTTTGCGCGCATTGGCGGCGCGCGGGGCCGCGCAGGTATTTCTGGAAGTTGCCACCGATAACCGCGCGGCGATGCAACTCTATGTTAAAACAGGGTTTATTGTGGTGGGCAATCGCCCGCGCTATTTTCGCACCCCGGAAGGGAGCAAAATTGACGCCCATGTCATGCGATTGAATTTGCCTGAAAAACCGGATGCTTAGCCGCTTCTTTGGCAATGATATGAACAAATCCCTAAAAAAGCATTGCCCCTGCGCCCAATTGCCGCTTTACTGAACTATCGTTTTTGAACCAGTCGGGCGCTGCTCTTTGTCCGGGGTTTGGTTCGGAGTTCATGAAGGGAGAAATACATGAAACTATTTACGACTCTACTCGCTGCTACTGCAATTGTGGGCGCGGCAGGCATGGCATCGGCCCAGGCCAATCCGGCGGTTATCTTTGACCTTGGCGGCAAGTTTGACAAATCGTTCAACGAATCCAGCTATATGGGTGCCGAGCGCTTCCGCGAGGAAACCGGTATCGACTATGCCGAATTCGAGCTTCAATCGGATGCCCAGCGCGAACAGGCGCTGCGTCGCTTTGCCCAGCAGGGTGCCAACCCGGTTGTGGTTGCAGGCTTTTCGAACGCTACCGCCATGAACACGGTTGCGCAGGAATTCCCCGACACCAACTTTGTGATCATCGACATGGTTGTTGATCAGCCCAACGTGCGTTCGGTGGTTTTCTCCGAGCATGAAGGCTCCTATCTGGTGGGTATTCTGGCCGCGATGGCTTCGAAAACCGGCACCGTCAGCTTTGTAGGTGGCATGGACATTCCGCTGATCCGCAAATTCTCTTGCGGGTATGTGCAGGGTGCGCGTTCGGTGAACCCCGATATCGGCTTTATCCAGAACATGACCGGCACCGACGGTTCCGCATGGAACAACCCGGTGAAGGGCGGCGAACTGACCATGGCGCAGATTGATGCGGGTTCGGACGTTGTGTTTGCGGCTGCCGGCTCTACCGGTCTGGGCGTATTGCAGGCTGCGGCCGATGCGGACATTCTGGGAATCGGCGTTGATGCTGACCAGAACTATCTGCACCCTGGCAACATGCTGACCTCTATGATGAAACGGGTTGATGTTGCGGTTTACAATGCGTTTTCGGACGTCAACAACGGCACCTTTACTCCGGGTATTCAGGTACTTGGCCTTGCCGAAGACGGTGTGGGCTATGCGTTGGATGAATACAACGAAGACCTGATCACCGACGAAATGAAGGCAGCCGTCGAAGCGGCGCGCGCCGGTATCATTTCCGGTGACATCATGGTGCACGACTATATGTCCGACAACACCTGCCCCGAAGAATAAGGGCCGGAAATGTCAACGGTGACAGAGACAAATCAGGGGCGGGCGCCGGCGTCCGCCCCTGTTCCGCCCGCCATCGAACTGATGGGGATCAGCAAAGCATTTGGCCCGGTGCAGGCCAATAAAGATATTTCCATGACGGTTGCCAAAGGCGCGATTCACGGCATTGTCGGTGAAAACGGCGCGGGTAAATCGACCCTCATGTCGATCCTGTACGGATTTTACAAAGCCGATTCGGGCAGCATCAAAATTAACGGTGTCCCGACCGAGATCACCGATAGCCACGACGCGATTGCGGCGGGTATCGGCATGGTCCACCAGCATTTTATGCTGGTCGAAAACTTTACCGTACTGGAAAACGTGGTGCTTGGTGCCGAAAGCGGCGCCCTGCTCAAACCCAGCCTTGCCAAGGCGCGCGGAGAGCTGAAGCGGCTGGCCGAAGAATACGAACTGGATGTGGATCCGGATGCGGTGATCGAGGATATCTCGGTGGGCTTCCAGCAACGGGTCGAAATCCTGAAAGCCCTGTATCGACAGGCCGAAATCCTGATTCTGGACGAACCCACCGGGGTGCTGACCCCCGCCGAGGCCGACCACCTGTTCCGCATTTTGCGCAACCTCAAGGATCAGGGCAAAACCATTGTGCTGATCACCCACAAGCTGCGCGAGATCATGGATGTTACCGACAGTGTTTCGGTCATGCGGCGCGGCCAGATGACCGCGACCATCGAAACCAGCACCACCAGCCCCGCCGATCTGGCCGAGGCCATGGTCGGGCGTCGGGTGATGCTCGAGGTAAACAAACCGCCTGCACAAGTGGGCGAAACCGTGATGGAAATCAAGGATCTGTGCGTCAAGGACAGCTTCGGGGTCGAGCGGCTGAAATCCGTTTCCATGTCGATCAAACGCGGCGAGATTCTGGGCATTGCCGGGGTGGCCGGTAACGGCCAGTCGGAACTGCTGGAGGTGCTGGGCGGTATTCATCCGGCATCGGGCGGTGAAATCCTGATGGGAGGAGAGCCGATCGACCTGTCGGTCAAGGCCAATGCGGGCCACCGGCGCGAGCGCGGCATTGCCCATGTGCCCGAAGACCGGCACAAACGCGGTCTGGTGATGCCGTTCAAAACGTGGGAAAATACCGCGCTTGGCTATCACAACCTGCCCAAATACTCGAAAAAATTCGGCTTTGCCGATCAGGGCGCCATGCTCGACGATGCACGCGGCAAGATGGAGCGGTTCGACATTCGCCCGCCCAACCCGCAGCTTATTGCCTCTTCGTTTTCTGGCGGCAACCAGCAAAAAATTGTGCTGGCCCGCGAGATCGAAAGCAACCCCGATGTGTTGCTGATCGGCCAACCGACGCGCGGCGTTGATATCGGTGCCATCGAATTTATCCACCAGCAAATCGTGAATCTGCGCGATCAGGGCAAGGCGATTCTGCTGGTCTCGGTCGAACTGGACGAAATCCAGGCGCTGTCCGACCGGATTCTGGTGATGTTCGACGGCCGGATTCAGGGCGAACGCTTGCCGGAAAACACCGATGAAAAAGAACTTGGTCTGCTGATGGCAGGGGTAAATCCGGAGGATCAGCAATGAATAACGCAATACCTAAATGGGTCGATATCGGGTTGATCCCGCTGCTTAACCTGCTGCTGGCCCTGCTGATTTCGGGGCTGGTGGTCGCAATCATCGGCGAAAGCCCGATAGAGGCGGTCAAGGTGATGATTCAGGGGGCCTTTGGCAAATTCGGCATCGGCTATACCATTTATTACACCACCAACTTTATCTTTACCGGTCTGGCGGTTGCCGTGGCTTTTCACGCGCGGCTGTTCAATATCGGTGGCGAGGGGCAGGCCGGACTTGGCGGCGTCGGCGTGGCGCTGGTGCTGCTGGCGGTGCCCTGGCCACACTGGACCATCGCGCTGCTGGTGGCCTCGCTGGCGGCCATGGTGTTCGGCGCGGCATGGGCGGCGATTCCGGCCTATTTGCAGGCCAAACGCGGCTCCCATATCGTGATCACCACGATTATGTTCAACCTGATCGGCTCGGCGTTGATCAACTTTTTGCTGGTTGGCCCGATGAAAGCCCCGGGCATGGCGCCCGAAACCTCGGTTTTCCCGCCCGAAGCGGCCATTCCGTCGCTTTACGACATGTTCGCGGTGATCGGTGTCAGCTTTGACAAGCATTCGCCGGCCAATATCAGCATTCTGATTGCCCTGCTGGCGGCGGTATTTGTGTGGTTCCTGATCTGGAAAACCCGCATCGGCTATGCGATTCGCGCCTTTGGCCATTCCGAGGATGCGGCGGTGTATGCCGGCATCTCTCCGGTGAAAATCATCATGGTGGCCATGTTGATTTCGGGGGCGCTGGCCGGTCTGATGGCGGTGAATACCGTGCAGGGGCAAGCCCGCCATCTGGTGCTTGATTCGGTACTGGGCGCGGGGTTTGTGGGCATTGCCGTGGCCCTGATGGGGCGTTCCCATCCGGTCGGGGTGGTGCTGGCAGCATTTCTGTTCGGCATTCTGTATCAGGGCGGCGGCGAGTTGTCCTTTGCCATGGGCATTCCGCCCGAGATGATTCTGGTTATTCAGGCCCTGGTGATCATGTTTACCGGTTCGCTGGAAAACCTGGTTCGGGTGCCGGTTGAACGATTGTTCTTCAGCCTCAGGAAAGGGGGTGCCGCATGATGGAACTTTTGCAACTGATGGATTCGGCCCTGCGGCTGGCCACCCCTTTGCTGCTGGCCGCACTTGCGGGCCTGTTTTCCGAACGCTCGGGCATTTTCGACATCGGGCTGGAGGGTAAAATGCTGGCCGGTGCCTTTGCCGCCGGTGCCTTTGCCACCTTTGCCGGTGACCCGTCCTATATTGGTGAATACTGGTCGGTGCCGATCGGGCTGGGTTTGACCGACCCGTTGAAGATCCCCCTCGGGTCCTGGGGTGTCTGGTCGGTCTGGATCGGCCTTGGCGCGGCAATCATCGTTTCGATCATCCTGGCGATGATCCACGCCTTTGCCTCGATTACCCTGCGCGGCAACCAGTTGATTTCGGGCGTCGCCATCAACTTTTTCGCATCGGGAACAACGGTTCTGGTGGCCAAGCAGTGGTTTGCCATGGGCGGTAATACGCCAAGTCTTGACGGTTCGCAGCGATTCAGCACTATCACCTTGCCCGGAGCCGAGGCGGCAGCGGATATTCCCGTCATCGGCCCGATTTACGAAGGGCTGATCTCGGGGCACAACATCATCGTTTATGCCGCGCTGGCGGCGGTTCCGCTTAGCTGGTGGGTGCTGTTTCGCACCCGTTTCGGCCTGCGCCTGCGCGCGGTGGGCGAAAACCCCGGCGCGGTGGATACTGCCGGTATCTCGGTGGTCAAACTGCGCTATTCGGCGGTGTTGATTGCCGGTCTGCTTTGCGGGATCTCGGGTGCCTATCTTAGCCTTGGCACCTCGGCCCCCGGGTTTTCGCCTGAAATGAGCGCCCAACGCGGCTTTATCGCGCTGGCGGCGCTGATCTTCGCCAAATGGTCCCCTAAAGGGGTGCTGGGCGCGGCGCTGCTGTTCGGCTTTCTTGAGGCGATCGGCAACAAATACCAGTCCATCGATATCGGCGCATTTGTGATTCCGGTCCAGTTCATGCAGGCGCTGCCCTACATCCTGACCGTGGTCATTCTGGCCGGTTTCATCGGCAAGGCCATTCCGCCCAAAGCCGGTGGCGAGCCTTATGTGAAGGAAAGATGACCCTTGATCTGATCCGCAGCCGTGCCGGTGCCGAACCGGTGCGGCTCGGGCTGATCCTCGGCTCGGGGCTGGGCCATCTGGCCGACGCGGTGGACGGGGTGGCGATCGACTATGCCGAGCTAAAGGGCTTTGCCCATGGCAATGTCTCGGGCCACACCCCCAAGCTGATCATCGGAGACCTGTTCGGCACCCGCGTTGCGGTGTTTGGCGGGCGTTCCCATTATTACGAAAACGGGCGGGCCGATGCGATGCGGGTGCCGCTTGAAACCCTTGGAAAGCTGGGCGCGGATCAGGTGATCCTGACCAATGCCGCTGGATCAATGCGCCCCGATATGCCACCGGGCAGCGTGATGCTGGTCGATGACCATATCAATTTTTCCGGCCTGAATCCGCTGATCGGAGAGCCGACCGACCGGCGTTTTGTCAACATGGTTGACGCCTATGACCCGTTGTTGCGCGAGGCCCTGACCAAGGCCGCCACCACCCAAAACATATCCCTGCATCACGGGGTTTATGCGTGGTATTCCGGCCCGAGTTTCGAAACCCCGGCCGAGATTCGGACCATCCGGACCCTCGGAGCCGATGCGGTGGGCATGTCCACGGTCCCCGAGGTCATCCTTGCGCGATTCTTTGGCCTGCGCGCTGCCGCCATTTCGGTAATCACCAACATGGCCGCGGGTATGAGCAAAGAAACCCTATCGCACGAACACACCAAGGCAATGGCCCCGCTGGGGGCCGCCAAGCTGGAAACGGTTTTGCGCGGATATCTTGCGAATTTGTCGCAGCACCCCGCCCTTTAATTCCGGTTGAAACAGGCGTAGATGGTCCCCCTCACTTTCGGGGAAAATCATGCATATCTATCTGCCTATTGCCGGGGTATCGGTAAACCTGTTTTTGCTGCTCGGCCTTGGCGGGCTGGTGGGGGTGCTGTCGGGAATGTTCGGCGTGGGTGGCGGGTTTATCCTGACTCCGCTGCTGTTTTTTATCGGCATCCCTCCGACCGTGGCCGTGGCAACCGGTGCGAACCAGATTGTGGCCTCTTCCTTTTCCGGCGTGCTGGCCCATTTCAAGCGCCGCACTGTTGATCTGAAAATGGGGATGTATCTGCTGGTTGGCGGGCTTAGCGGCGCGATGCTGGGGGTTCAGGTGTTCTCGTGGCTTAAACAACTGGGCCAGATCGATCTGGCGGTTACCCTGACCTATGTGCTGTTTCTGGGCCTGATCGGCGGGCTGATGTTTATCGAAAGCCTGAACGCCATTCGCCGCTCTAAAAAGGCGGTGGCGCCCAAGCGCAAAAAGCATTCATGGATTCACCGCCTGCCCTTCAAGACCCGGTTTCGGGTTTCCAACCTTTATATCAGTGTCATTCCCCCGATTGCGGTGGGGTTTCTGGTCGGGTTCCTGTCGGCGATCATGGGGGTTGGCGGCGGCTTTATCATGGTGCCCGCGATGATCTATCTGATTGGTATGCCGACCAAGGTCGTGGTGGGCACCTCGTTGTTCCAGATCATTTTTGTGGCCGCCTTTGCTACGGTCATGCACGCCTATGAAAGCCACACCGTCGACGCGGTGCTGGCACTGACCCTGATCCTTAGCGGCGTGGTCGGGGCGCAAATCGGAGCCAAGATCGGCCTGATGCTCAAGGCGGAACAGTTGCGTATTCTGCTGGCGCTGATGGTGCTGGCCATGTGCTTCAAACTGGGGCTGACCCTGACCGTCGAACCCACAGACCTGTTTTCCATAGTTGCAGCCGTCGGCTAGGGCAGATTGCTCCGATTTGTCGCAGCTATCGGCACTAATACATTCAGAAATTTTGTTATAACCGAGGCTATCGCACAAAAAAAGGGTGGTCTATGCAAATCTATCTTCCCATTGCCGAAGTATCGGTCAGTATATTTCTTTTGTTTGGTCTGGGCGCGCTGGTCGGTATCCTTTCGGGGATGTTCGGCGTGGGTGGCGGTTTTTTGATGACGCCGATGTTGTTCATGATCGGCATTCCCCCTGCCGTTGCCGTGGCAACCGAGGCCAACCAGATTGTCGCCTCGTCCTTTTCGGGCGTGCTGGCCCATCTCAGGCGAAAAACCGTTGATCTAAAGATGGGGATGGTGCTGCTGGTGGGTGGTCTGGTCGGGGCGGCCATCGGGGTTCAGGTGTTCAAATACCTGAAATCGATCGGGCAGGTGGAACTGCTGGTAACCCTGACCTATGTCATCTTTCTGGGGCTGGTTGGCGGGATGATGTTTATCGAATCCCTGAACGCCATTCGCAAATCCAAAAAGACCGGCGTGGTTGGCAAGAAAAAGCGCCACAACTGGATCCATGGCTTGCCCTTCAAGATGCGGTTCCGGGTTTCCAACCTTTATATCAGCGTCATTCCGCCGTTTCTGGTCGGGGCGCTGGTCGGCATTCTGGCCGCGATCATGGGGGTTGGCGGCGGCTTTATCATGGTGCCGGCAATGATTTATCTGCTGGGCATGCCCACCAAGGTTGTTGTGGGCACCTCGCTGTTCCAGATCATTTTCGTGACCGCCTTTACCACGCTGATGCACGCCACGCAAAACCACACGGTTGATGCGGTGCTGGCGGTGGTGCTGTTGCTGGGCGGGGTGATCGGTGCGCAAATCGGCACCCGTATCGGGGTCAAGCTAAAGGCCGAACAACTGCGCATTCTGCTGGCGATCATGGTGCTTGCCATGTGCGCCAAACTGGCTTATGGCCTGCTTTTTGAACCATCCGAGCTGTATTCGCTCGGTGCCGGGGGTCACTAATATGCTGCGTATCCTGTCGTTTTCATTTGCACTGCTTGCCGGTGCCGTCGCTGCCCAGACCGAAGAACTGGTGGTGGACCTAAGCCAGAACCATGTGGCGATTACCGCCGACTATTCCGGCTCCGAAATCTTTGTGTTTGGCGCGATCAAACGCGACCACCCGCTGCCCGAAGGCACCGCACCGCTGGAAGTCGCCATCGTGGTCGAAGGCCCGCTGGAACCGGTCACCGTGCGCCGCAAGGAAAAGAAGCTGGGCATCTGGGTCAATGCCGCCTCGGTAGAGGTCGAAGAGGCCCCGAGCTTTTTCGCCGTGGCCACCACCGGCCCGCTTGACGAGATTCTGACCGAAAGCATGCAGGCAGATTACGCCATCGGGATCGATCACGCCGTGCGCCGTCTGGCCCATGACAGTGACAATCCGGATATGGAATCCTTTAACGAGGCTGTAACCCGCATCCGCGTCGACTCGGGCCTTTATTCCGAGCGGGACGGCATCGTGCATCTGACCGACGAAACCCTGTTTCGCGCCAGTATCCAGTTGCCCGCCAATCTGGTAGAGGGCGATTTCAGCGCCAAGGTCTTTCTGATCCGCGACCGCAACGTGATCAGCCAGACCACGGTCGGGATCGAGGTGCGCAAGACCGGGCTTGAACGCTGGCTTTACAACCTCGCCCAGGATCAGGCGCTGCTTTACGGGCTGATGTCGCTGCTGGTGGCGCTGGTGGCGGGCTATGGCGCCTCGGAACTGTTCCGTTTGCTCAAACGCTGATCCGACGCCCCTGTGCCAAAGGCGCTGCCGGTTCGGGGCGGCGCGGGCGCGGGGGTGGGGCGCGCGCAACAGCGGCCGCGCCGCGTGGTTGCCGTGGTCACGGCTCTTTGTCTTGAGCAGCTAAACGCGCCTCGATCGCTTCCAGCCGTTTTAGCACTTCGTCGCGGTACTCCTCTAGCGACTTGCGTTCGTTTGCATCATTCGCACCCTCCATAGAGGTCACGATCAGCCCGACCACCAGATTGACCACCGCAAAGGTGGTAACCAGAATGAACGGCACAAAGAATGCCCAGGCATAGGGGTGGGTCTCCATCACCGGACGCACGATTCCCATGGACCAGCTTTCCAGTGTCATAACCTGAAACAGCGAATACAGGCTTTCGCCCAGCGTGCCGAACCATTGCGGGAAATCATCCTGGAACAGCTTGGTGGCCATCACACCGCCGATATAAAAGATAATCGCCATCAGCAGAAACACCGACATCATACCGGGCAACGCGGTGATAAAGCCCTCGACTACGCGGCGCAGGCTCGGGGCCACCGAAATGACCCGCAACACCCGCAAAATGCGCATGGCCCGCAACACCGACAACCCGCCAGCCCCGGGGATCAACGCGATTCCGACGATCAGAAAGTCAAAGACATTCCAGCCGGATTTGAAAAACTTTAGGTGGTGCGCTATAAATTTCAGAATGATTTCAATGACAAAGATATACAGGCAAACGTTGTCGATAAGGTCCAACCAGCCGCCATCATGGTCCATCAGGGTTTTCGACGTCTGCATCCCCAGCACAATCGCGTTCACCACGATTACCCCCAGAATGAAATAGCCAAACCCCGGTTTGCTGATAAACTTGGTCACTTTTTCGCGCATCGAAATCCCCAAAACAATTGCCTTGCCCGAAGATATGCCAAGAACCGGCCGGTTTGGCAATTATTTTACACCGCGCCACCACCTGTCACCGCCCCACCGCCGGAGGTCTGCTCGCTCGGGGAGGCTAAAGCCCCCCCTCTTTCGCAGAGGATCCTCTCGAAAGGATCCGGCGGGCGGGCAGGGATGCGGATTATTTCTTGCGTTTGGTCAGGTGGTGGGTCGGGGTGAAATCACCCGGAAAGCTGCCCGTTTCGCCGTTAACCAGCGCAACAACCTCGGCCCCGATCCGGTGCGCATTGGCAAAACCGGTTTTAAAGCCGCCGGTGGCCACCATGGTGCGGTCATCCAGCCAGCCCAGCATGGCCTCGGGCTTGGGGGCTTTGGGGCGCAGACCGGCATGGCGTTCCAACACTTCTGCGCCGCGCAGGGCCGGCACCATAAGGCGCGCCTTGTCCAGCACCGCGTCAAGACCGGCGTCGATGGCAAAGGGCTGCGCATAGCGGTTTTCGCTGGTCGCCCCGACCGCTACGGTGCCGTTGGCATGGGGCACGATATAGACCCCCTTGCCGTTGACCACCGGCATATGGGCGGGCAGTTCGGCCGCCAGCAGCGCCGCCTGCCCCTTGATCCCCTTGATCCGCCCCTCGCCCAGAAACGGCACCAGCAGCGCGCCCGACCCTACACCGGCCGCGATGATCACCACATCGCCCGACACCGCTGCGGCGCGATCGACCCGCACGCCGGTTTCGATCTGCCCGCCCAAAGCCCGCACCGCCCCAGCCAGCGCCGGACCGGCAAGGCGCGGGTTCACGCGCGCCGAAAGCGTGTCATGCACCACCCCGAATGGCGCTGCCGCCGGATCAACCCCCGGCGCGCTTTGCAGCACCTGCCAGTCAAACCCGTCACGCCACAGCCGCGCCGCGCCCGCCACCCGGCTAAGCGCCTTTTGCGCCTCGTAGGCGTCATCAAGTGGAATATAGCGCCCGACCCGCCCATAGCCGGTGGGCAGACCGGACAGCGCCTCGACCCGCGCCCAGTGTTCCGCCGCGCTGATCAGCGCATCCAGCTGGTATTGCTTGCGCACGTTCCAGTCCTCGGGGACATGCGGAGCCAGCGCGCCAACCAGCCCGCCACTGGCCCCCTGCCCGACCGCGCCCGCCTCGATCATCCGCACCTTGTGTCCGGCCCCTAACAGGGCCAGCCCGATTGACAGCCCGTAAACCCCTGCCCCGATGATCGAAATATTTGCCATTACCCGCTTCCATCTGTATTGCGCCTTTATGGACCCCATTACGCCCCCCGAAGCAAGCCTGCAATGGCAAGACGATTTTCCGGTCTCGATCCGGTTCGACGACCCGTATTTCTCGGATGCCAGCGGGCTGGACGAGGCACGGCATGTGTTCTTGCGTGGCAATGGTTTGCCCCGGCGCTATGGCGAGGGGTTTCACATTGCCGAGCTGGGTTTTGGCACCGGCCTGAACCTGCTGGCCGCGTGGCAGGCGTGGCAGGGCAAGGGGCGGCTGCGCTTCACCAGTTTCGAGGCTTACCCCATGGCCCCTGCCGACATGGCCCGCGCGCTTGGCGTCTGGCCCGAACTGGCACCGCTGGCGCAAAAGTTGCTGGCCAATGGCGGGCGCAGTTTTTGCACCGACACGCTGGAATTCACCCTGATCACCGGCGATGCGCGCCAAACCCTGCCCGCGTGGCAAGGGCGCGCCGATGCGTGGTTTCTGGACGGGTTCAGCCCGGCAAAAAACCCCGAACTGTGGGGGTCGGAACTGCTGGCGCAGGTCGGCGCGCACACCGCCCCGCACGGCACACTTGCCACCTATACGGCGGCGGGGCACGTGCGCCGCGCCCTGCAAGGCGGGTTTGATGTGCAGCGCGTCAGCGGGTTTGGCCGCAAGCGCCACATGAGCATCGGGGTCAGACAGGGTGATTAGGGTCAGGACCCATTACTCCGGCACCACCGGTTTGTCAGATTTTTCGCCTGACCATGAGCAAGCCCGCAGGAATAGTGGGGCTATTTCAAGGGATTGCGAAGCCGTCAGGCGGAAAATGTGCCAAATCCGAAGGACGCCAAATCCGCTTCATCTCGGCGGCTCGGGCCGCTTGAAAAGGGGGCCACCCTGTCCGGCGCGGCCCAAACCGCCGAGCTATCGCGGATTTGACGCCGGTGGCGTCGGAGTAATGGGTCCTGACCCTAAGGCAATTTCCCTGATGATCCTGACCACCTTTCTGTTTGCCATGCAGGACGGCATGTCGCGCTATATGGCCGCAAAATATGGGCCGGTGATGATCGTCATGCTGCGCTACTGGTTCTTTGCCGCCTTCGTTCTGGCCCTGTCCGCCTCGCGCAGGGGCGGTATCATACGGGTGGCGCGCACTGCGCAACCGTGGTTGCAAATGGCGCGCGGCGTTTTGCTGGTGGCTGAAATCTGCATTGCCATTGCCGCCTTTGTCGCGCTGGGTCTGGTAGAGGCCCACGCCATTTTTGCCACCTACCCCCTGATGATCGCCGCGCTTTCCGGCTTCGTTCTGGGCGAGGTGGTCGGCTGGCGGCGCTGGCTGGCAATCGGTGTTGGCATGCTCGGGGTGCTGGTTATCCTGCACCCGGGCACGCAGGTTTTTTCGGCCGGTGCAATGTTGGCGCTGGCCTCGGCGCTGATGTTTGCGCTTTACGGGCTGCTGACCCGCTATGCCGCGCGACGCGACAGCGCCGAGACCTCTTTCTTCTGGACAGGCATTGCGGGCG
>JALXER010000114.1 GCA_027069385.1 Paracoccaceae bacterium | reverse complement strand
GGCAAGCGCGGTATTGGGCGTTACCCCGACCCCGACAATGGCAAAATCCGCCTCGATTTCCGTACCATCACTCAGGCGCGCGCCACGCAGGATTGTGTCGCCCAACAGGCGCTCGACACCGGTAGAGTCGCGGATATCCACCCCGTGATCCCGATGCAGCGCCCGAAAATAGTCGCTGGTTTGCGGCGCAGCCACCCGTTGCAAAATCCGCTCGGCCATTTCAACCAGTGTTACCTGAACCCCCAGCTTGGCAGCCACCGCTGCTGCCTCCAACCCGATATAGCCCCCACCGATGATCAGCGCTTTTGCCCCCTTGGCAAAGGCCGGTTGCATGGCGTCCACATCGGCCAGCGAGCGCACGCAAAACACATTGCCCAGATCCCCGCCAATGGCCGAGGGCAGGCGGTTGGGCGTTGCGCCAAGGGTCAGCGCCAGCCGCTGAAACGGCAAGCTGCCCCCGCTTTGCAGGCTAAGCGTTTTGGCGCGCGGGTCAATGCCGGTCACCGCGTCGCCGGTAATCAGGTCGATCTTGTGATCGGTATAAAAGGATTGCGGGCGCAAAAACAGCCGTTCGCGCGCCATTTCGCCCAGCAGATAGGCCTTGGACAGCGGCGGGCGCTGATAGGGCGGGTGCGGCTCATTACCAATCAGGGTGATTGCACCGTCATATCCGCCCTTGCGCAAGCCCTCGACCACCGAAAATCCGGCCTGTCCGGCCCCGATTACCACCATGCCCGCCATTGCATTCCCCCTTGGTTAAACGATTTCACCGGCCAGCGAGTTACGGGCCGAACGGGTAATACTTGCCTGCACAATCCTGCCGGCCATTTCCGGCCCCGCATCCATGAACACCGCTTGCAGATAGGGCGATTTTCCGACCATCTGCCCCGGATCACGCCCCGGCTTTTCCAACAGAACCGGCATGGTTTTGCCGACCATGCTTTGCTGGAACTCGTACTGGTGACGGGTCAGCATTTCCTGCAACCGCGCCAGCCGCTCGGTCTTGACGCCCTCGTCCACATGGGCACGATCCGCCGCCGGCGTACCCGGGCGCGCCGAGTATTTAAAGCTGAACGCCGCCGCATAGCGCACCTGCTCGCACAGGTCCAGCGTGGCCTGAAAATCCGCTTCCTGTTCGCCGGGGAAGCCGACGATAAAGTCACCCGACAGGGCGATATCGGGGCGCACGGCGCGGATGCGTTCCAATAGCTCAAGATATTCGCGGGCCGTGTGGCGACGGTTCATTGCCTTTAGCACCGAGTCACTGCCCGACTGCACCGGCAAGTGCAGATAGGGCATCAGCTTTTCCACATCGCCATGCGCCGCGATCAGGTCGTCACCCATGTCGTTCGGGTGCGAGGTGGTATAGCGAATACGCGCCAACCCGTCAATTTTGGCCAGTTCGCGGATCAGCCGTGCAAGGGTCCAGTCATCGGCCAGATAGGCGTTGACGTTCTGGCCCAGCAAGTTGATTTCGACCACGCCACGCTCCACCAGATCGCGGGCCTCGGCCAACAGGCGGGCAGGCGGGCGCGACACTTCGGCACCGCGGGTATAGGGCACCACGCAAAAGGCACAAAACTTGTCGCAGCCTTCCTGAACGGTCAGAAAGGCGCTGGGCGCACGACGGGCCTTGGGGCCACGCGGCAGGTGGTCGAACTTGTCTTCCTCGGGGAAATCGGTGTCGATGGCCCGCTCGCCCGCGTTGACCTGTGCCAGCATTTCGGGCAGGCGATGATAGGCCTGCGGCCCGACCACCAGATCAACCGCCGGCTGACGGCTGATGATTTCAGCGCCCTCGGCCTGCGCCACGCACCCGGCCACGCCGATCTTGAGGTCGGGATTGGCCTGTTTGAACTGCTTGAGGCGGCCCAGCTCGGAATAGACCTTTTCGGCAGCCTTTTCGCGAATATGGCAGGTGTTGAGCAAAATCATGTCGGCCGCTTCGGGGCTGTCCACCGTCTGATAGCCGGTCGCATCGGCCATGCGCTCGCTGTCATAGACATTCATCTGACAGCCATAGGTTTTGATATAGAGTTTCTTATCGGCAGCCATGCCCGGACCTAACATTTCAACGAAGTTGAGCACGGTTTACCCCAGCCCCCACCCCGGCGCAAGTTGCCATGTCGGAGCTTCGCTTCGGCGCGGGGGTTGCCCCCCGCCTCATCGACGCCCCATTCGGGGCGGTTTGCGCATAATTGCAAATGTATAAACCCGACCCACCCGTTTGTCCCGCCGAGCCGCAGGCGAGGCCCGGCCCAAACAGAAGCCCTTGGTTGCGTAAGCAACCACGGGCTGGCGTGCGGGAGCACCGCGGGTCAGGGCAAATAGCGGCCCACAAGTACAGGCGGCCTTTACCGGTCAGAACCCGTGTAACCTTGTCATTTGTTGCGCTTCTCTGGCCCCAAGTGCCAATCGCCAGCCCCTGCGGGGGCTGGTTGGACTCATCCCGCGGTTACGCGGGATTCCGCCGGGTCAGACGGATCAACGGTGGCCAAGGCCGATCTTCTTGGCCAGTTCCTGCCGTTTGCGCGCGTAATTCGGAGCAACCATCGGGTAATCCGAGGGCAGGCCCCATTTTTCGCGATATTCCTCGGGCGTCAGGTTGAAAACCGTCCCGAGATGCCGTTTCAGCATTTTCAGTTTGCGCCCGTCTTCGAGGCAGACCAGATAGTCATCGGTAACCGACTGATCAATCGGTGTTGCCGGTTCCAGCCCGTTGCGCCGTTCGATCGGCACACCGTTCAGTTCCGCCAGTTTTGCGTACACGGTTTCGATCAGCACGGGCACTTCGTCCATTGTCAGTTTACTATTGCCAAGGTGCGCCTCGACGATTCGACCCGTCATGCGCATCAGTTCGATATTGCAATTGCACGGTTCTTTTTTGCCCATCAGTCTGGTCTCACTTTACATTCTTTTAATCGCATGTTTGCGAGTATATAGTCATTCCGCAAGGAATTGCCATGATTGTGAAGTAAAAACAATGTAAAATCCATGAACTTGCCCGCGCTTAATCCGCGCAGTTTGCGCATTTACCCGTATATTCGGCGGGGAAATCGCCCTTACCGGCGATAATCCGCCTTTTATTTATTTTGCCTGTAATTCCCGCATCCTGTAGAACAACCGCGAACCACCAACCCCAGGGCGAGCCTAATGGAACTGCGCAGTACCACCCCCGGTCACCGACTGAATCTAAGCGCCGGCCTTGCCTCGCTGGGGGTCGCGGTCACGCTGGTTGCGCTCAAATTATGGGCTTTTGCCGATACGGGGTCGCTGTCGGTTGCGGCCAGTCTGGCTGATTCGGCGCTGGATCTGGTGATTTCGTTCTCGGGGCTGCTGGCGATCATCTATGCGGCCAAACCGGCTGATTCGGACCACACCTTCGGCCACAGTTCGGCCGAAGACATCGCCGCGCTGGGTCAGGCGGCATTGCTGGTGGTTTCGGCGCTGGTTATCGGCATCGGCGCTATTCTGCGGCTGATTTCGCCGACCCCGCACCTTTTGCAAAACGAATCGCGTGGCATGGTGGTGATGGGGGTCTCGGTGGCGCTGACGCTGGCGCTGGTGTTGTGGCAGCGCAAGGTGGTGGCGCGGACCGGCTCCAAGGTGGTGCAGGCCGACAGCCTGCATTATCTGGCCGACCTGATCCCCAATATCGGCGCGATCGGGGCGTTGCTGGTTTCATCGACCCTTGGTCTGCCGCAAATCGATTCGGTGGTGGCGCTGGTCGCGGCGCTGATCCTGCTGCTTGGCGCGGTCAATATAGGGCGGCGCGCGTTTGATGCGCTGATGGATCGTTCCGCCGACGCAAAGACCATTGCGCGCATCGGTGCAATTGCCCAAAACTGGCCGGGGATCCTTGGCTTTCACGAGCTCAAAACCCGCACATCGGGAACAACCCTGTTTGTGCAACTGCATATCGTGGTGGACGGCACGTTAAGGCTGGATCAGGCCCATGCCATCGGGGCCGAGCTGAAACGCGGCTTGCTGGCCGAGTTTCCCGGTGCCGATATTCTGCTGCATCTGGACCCCGAAAACGACCCTTACGCCTGAAGCGCCCGCGGCTTTGGCCCGCCGGTGGCCCAGTCCAGCAGTTCAACCGTATGCACCACCGGCAAGGCGGTGCCCGCGCCGATCTGCATCATACAGCCGATATTGCCCGCCGCGATCACGTCAGGGGTCAGGGATTCGAGCGTCGCTACCTTGCGGGCACCCAGTTGACCCGCCAATTCGGGCTGCATCAGGTTATATGTTCCGGCCGAGCCACAACACAGGTGCGGATCGGTTGGCTCCAACACGGTAAATCCGGCCTTGCGGAGCAGGTCTTTGGGCAACGCCTTGATCTGCTGGCCGTGTTGCAATGAACAGGCGGCGTGATAGGCCACGGTCATCTCGGCCTGCCCCTTAAGGTCGATCAAGCCCAGAATTTCGGAAACATCGCAGGCCTTGGCGGCGATAGCGGCGGCGTCATCGGCCAGATCAGTGCCCGCGAACATATGGCCGTAATCTTTGACCGTGGTCCCGCAACCCGATGTGTTGATCACCACGGCATCCACATCGGCGGCGGTCCATGCCTTGATATTCGCTGCGGCCGATTTGTGGCTGGCGGCGGTTTTCCCCATATGGTGGGTCACCGCCCCGCAACAGCCCATGCCTTTGGCAATCACCACCTCTACCCCGTGGCGGGTCAGTATGCGGATGGTAGCCTCGTTGATATCGGTGTTCAGCGCCGTTTGCGCACAGCCCGACAGCAGCGCCACGCGGCGAATTTTCGGCCTCTGTGCCGCAAAGGTTTGCGGGCGGTCAGCCGGACTGGGGCCAGGCAGCTTGCGCGGAGCAAAATCCACCATGGCCCGCAGCTTGGCAGGCAAGGCAAAACGGAAAGGCTTGGCCGCCCATGCCCCCAGAATGGCAGCGCGAAATCGCATCGGATAAGGCAATATCTGCGCCAGCACGGCCCGCAAGGCGCGGTCAAAGAATGGGCGTTTATAGGTCTTTTCGATATGTTCCCGCGCCAGATCGACCAGATGCATGTAATGCACCCCCGACGGGCAGGTAGACATGCATGACAGGCAGCTTAGGCAGCGGTCAATATGCTTGACGGTTTTTTCATCGGCGGCCCGACCGGATTCGAGCATATCCTTGATCAGGTAAATCCGCCCGCGCGGGCTGTCCAGCTCGTCCCCCAGCAACTGATAGGTCGGGCAGGTGGCGGTGCAAAAGCCGCAATGCACGCAACTGCGCAAAATGTCGTTGGCGCGCTTGATACCTCGGTCTTGCAGTTGTTCTGGGGTGAAACGGGTTTGCATGGCGGCAACCTATCCTTCGCGCGCAGGACTGGCAAGATGTTGTGCGCCCTAAGGATTGCGCTTGTATCTGCCAGCGGCTTTGCGCGATGATGCGGGCCGAACCAGACACATTGCGGAACCCCCATGTTTGACACGCTCAACCAAACCCTGTTTGCCCTGATAAACGCCCCCGAGACCACATCCCCGACGGTTATCCGGTTCGCCACGCTGGCCGCCGAAGGGCTGCTGTATCTGGTGGCGCTGTGGATGGTGCTGGCATGGATCCGCGGCGGCGATGCGCTGCGCCGGGCCTTTTTCAACGCCGGGCTTGCGGCGCTGCTGGGGCTGGTTGCCAACCAGACCATCCGGCTTTTCTGGGCCAATCCGCGCCCGTTTGCCCAAGGGATCGGGCACCAGTTTCTTGACCACGCACCCGATGCTTCTTTTCCCAGCGACCACGGCACCATTCTGTTTTCGATCGCATTTGCGTTGCTGTTCTCGCGCGCCTACAAGGCCGGAATCGCGGGTTTGCTGATAGCGCTGGCCACCGCGTGGGCGCGGGTGTTTCTGGGGGTGCACTGGCCGCTGGATATGCTTGGCTCGGTCGCCGTCGGGATCGTGGCGGCAATGCTGGTTGTTTGGGTGTTTCGCGGGCTGGTCGGGGGGCTGTTCAGGTTGGCCCTGTCGCTCTATCGTCGGTTGCTGGCGCTGTTGCACCTGCCGGTTTGTCTGTTCCCGCGATAGCCGTTAGCAGGCCATCAATCCCGGGTTCAGAATGCCGTGCGGGTCGAATTGCGCGCGCAAACCGGCGGAAAGCGCGGCAATCGGTGCGGGTTGCGGGTGAAAGGTCCGGCCAGTGCCGCGAACCAGCGTGGCATGACCGCGAAGGCTGCCCATAGCTGCACGCAGGTCGGTGCCCGCAGGTGACAACACCCACAGCAACCCGCCCGCCCAGTCCAGGACGATCTCTTGCGCGCCGGCATCGCGCAGGGCGCGCGCCAGTGCCGGCCCGTCCGACGGTTTAACCGAAAAGCGCCAGACATCGCCCGATTGATCGGCAAAACGCACCATATCGCGTTGGGCGTCCCAGTCGAACGCGCCCACCTGCCCGCCCAAGCGCGCCGCCAGCGCCGCAGCGCGATAGGCGACCGAACCTGCCAGCCCCTCGACCCGCAGCGCCGTAACCCCTCCCGCATGTGCGGCCCCGTTCACGTCAAAAGGCGTGGCCAGCGCCGCCGCCATGCAGGCCACCGCGCCCGCTTCGTCGTTCTTTACCAGCACCGTTGCGCTGGCTTCGGGCGCGGGAAGCAGCTTGAACGCCACCTCGGTAATCACCCCAAGCGTGCCATAAGACCCCGCCATCAGCTTGACCAGATCATAGCCGGTTACGTTCTTCATCACCCGACCGCCGTTTTTCAGAACCCGCCCGTTTCCGTCAACAAAGCGCACCCCGATCATCGCATCCCGACAGGCCCCCGCCGCAATCCGGCGCGGCCCCGACGCATTGCTGGCCACCATACCACCGATGGTCGGGCTGCCATCGCTGCCCAGCAGAGCGCGAAAATCCGGCGGCTCGAACGGAAGGCGCTGCTTGTGTTCGGCCAGCAAGCCCGAGACCTCGGCCAGCGGCGTGCCCGCCTTGACCACCAGCGTCAGGGCCTCGGGTTCGTAAAGCGAAACACCGGCAAGACCTTGGGTGCAAAGCACCGCCGGTTCACCCGTTTCCCCCCTCCCCCCGCTTGCGGGGGGAGGATGGGAGGGGGGCTT
>JALXER010000113.1 GCA_027069385.1 Paracoccaceae bacterium | reverse complement strand
TTGCGCGGGGGCTTGCGCTCAACCCGAAATTCATCGTGTGTGACGAGCCGATCGCCGCGCTGGATGTGTCGATTCAGGCGCAGGTGGTGAACCTGTTAGAGGACCTGCAGGACAAGCTGGGCCTGACCTATCTGTTTATCAGCCACGACCTGTCGATGGTGCGCCATCTGGCCGACCGCGTGGCGGTCATGTATCTGGGGCGTCTGGTCGAACTGGCCCCCAGCGAAGAACTGTATAACAACCCCCAACACCCCTATACGCAGGCGCTGCTTTCGGCGGTGCCCCATCCCGACCCCAGCAAAGCGGGCGATATCAACCGGATAATTCTGGAGGGCGACGTGCCCTCTCCGGCCAACCCGCCCTCGGGCTGCACCTTTCATACAAGGTGCCAGCACGCCAAAGATATTTGCCGCCAGACCTCACCGGAATGGCGAGAAATAAGCGAGGGCCATTTTGGCGCTTGTCATATCATCAAATAAACAAGAGGCGGGACAACCGCACATTAAACCAACTCGAAGGAGAGAAAAATGAAACTAACCCATTTTATAGCCGGGACCCTCGGCGCGGCGCTGCTGTCGACGACTGCCCTGGCCGAAAGCCACATGGCGCAAGGCCGTGACGGCAATGTCAACATCATCTATTGGCAGGCGGTTTCCATCCTGAACCCGTTCCTGTCGGGCGGCACCAAAGATGTGGATGCGTCGAACCTTATTCTTGAGCCGCTGGCCCGCTATGACCAGGACGGCAATATGGTTCCCTGGCTTGCAGCCGAAATCCCGACCGTTGCCAATGGTGGCGTTTCCGAGGACCTGACCTCTATCACATGGCACATCACGCCGGGCATCGTCTGGTCGGATGGCACGCCGCTGACCGCCGAAGATGTGGCCTTTACCGCGGCCTATTGCATGGACCCGGATGGCGGCTGCGCGCAGTTGACCAACTTTAGCGACGTGGAAAGCGTAGTGGCCGATGACGAATTGACCGTCACCGTGACCTTCTCCAAACCCAAACCCTTCCCCTATGGTCCGTTTGTTGGCGGTACCAGCGTGATCCTGCAAAAGGCGCAGTTTGAAAACTGTACCGGTGCGGCGGCGATCGAATGTACCGACCAGAACTTTAATCCGATTGGCACCGGCCCGTTCATGGTTGACGAATTCCGCGCCAATGACGTTGTGACCATGGTTGCCAACCCCAACTATCGCGACCCGAGCAAACCGGCCTTTGCCAGCCTGACCTTCAAAGGTGGCGGCGATGCGGCTTCGGCAGCGCGTGCGGTGCTGCAAACCGGCGAATTCGACTATGCCTGGAACCTGCAAATCGACCCGACCGTGCTTTCCGACATGGCTGCCGGTGGCAAAGGCGAGGTGGTTTCCGCATTCGGGACCGCGGTTGAACGCCTGATGGTCAACATGACCAACCCCGACCCGGCGCTGGGCGATGCGCGCTCGACCGTTGAAGGCGGTGCGCATCCGTTCCTGAGCGACCCCGACGTGCGCCGCGCCCTTAGCATCGCGATCGACCGTGGCGTTCTGGCCGAAGTCGGGTACGGTGCAGCGGGTACACCCACCTGTAACGTGGTTCCGGCTCCGGCGATCTATGCTTCAACCGCCAATGACGAATGTCTGGTGCAGAATATCGATCTGGCCAACCAGATTCTGGACGAGGCCGGCTGGGTTCGCGGTTCCGACGGTATCCGTGAAAAAGACGGCGTTCGCCTGTCTATCCTGTATCAAACCTCGACCAACGCGGTGCGTCAGGATACCCAGGCGCTGGTCAAACAGTGGTGGGCTGATATCGGTGTTGAAACCGAGTTGAAAAACATCGACGCCGGTGTTTTCTTTGGTGGCGACCAGTCCAGCCCGGATACATTCCAGAAATTCTTTGCGGATATCGAAATGTATACCAACCTGTTCGACGGCACCGATCCCGAGGCCTATATGAACAGCTGGACCTGTGCGGAAATTCCGTCGCCGGCAAACAACTGGCTGGGCAACAACATGCCGCGCTATTGTAACCCCGAGTATGACGCGCTGGCCGCCAAACTGTCCACCACGGCAGACATTGATGCTCGTGCGGAAATCGTTCGGACCATGAACGACATGCTGATGCAGGAAGGTGCAATGATCCCGCTGGTACACCGCGGTCGTGTTTCGGCACATGCCAACTCGCTGGAAGGCGTGATCCTGAACACTTGGGACACCGAAATGTGGAACGCAGCGGACTGGTCCCGCGGCGAATAAACCCTGAAACTGCCCCGCTTTGCGGCGGGGCAGTACCCCTTTCCCAAAGCTCATATACCGAGGCGTTAGATGCTCAATTACACCCTTAGGCGATTGATGTTCACAATCCCGACGCTTTTGTTCATCAGCTTTGTCATTTTCCTGATTCTGGATATGGCCCCGAATGATCCGACCGGCAACCTGCCCATGACCATCCCGCCCGATGTGCGCGAAAAAATCCGCCAGAGTCTGGGCCTCGACTCGCCGATGTATGTGCGCTATCTGCTTTGGTGCAAACAGTTTTTCATCAATGAACCGCTAAACCTGATCGAACAGTGGTTCGATGTGTGCTTTGGCGATTGTGGCGAGCGCCTGCGGGTGCGCAGCTGGGCCACCCGCAGCTATGTGGTTGACCTGATTGCCGAACGCATGCCCCAGACCCTGTGGGTGGTGGGCATGTCCTATGTGGTCAGTATCTTTATTGCGCTGCCCATCGGGGTGATCTCGGCCTATCGCCAATACAGTTGGTTTGACCAGTTCGGCACCTTCTTTTCGATGATCGGCTTTTCGGTTCCGACCTTCTTTACCGGTGTGATGCTGATCGTGATCTTTTCGGTCTGGGTGCCGTCGGACAGTATATTCTGGCTACCCTCGGTTTATGATACCACGCTGGAGGTCACCGATCTGCATAGCCTCTGGTTGCAAATTCGCCAGATGATCATGCCGGTCTTTGTGCTGGCCCTTTACAACGCGGCGCAGCTTAGCCGGTTTATGCGGGCCTCTATGCTCGACAATCTGTCGCAGGATTATGTGCGTACTGCGCGGGCCAAGGGCCTGAAGGAAAAAACCGTGCTGCTGGTGCATGTGTTGCGCAACTCCATGATCCCGGTGGTTACGGTGATTGCGCTGTCGGTGCCGCAGGTGTTTGGCGGCGCGATTATCACTGAGCAGATATTCCGCGTAAACGGGCTGGGGCAATTGCTGATTACCGGCATTCAGGGGGCCGATATTCCGCTGGTGCAGACCCTGACCTTTATCTTTGCGGTGCTGATCGTGCTGTTCAACCTTGTGGCCGATATTCTGTATGGCCTGCTAGACCCGAGGATCCGCTATGACTAGTATCGATGAACAGGTAGAGGCCAAGAACCGCTCGCTTTGGGGCGATGTGTGGTCGCAGTTTCGTACCCACAAGGGCGCCATGCTGGGGATGATCGTGTTTGCGGTTATCCTGTTTGGTGTCGCAGCCGGACCCTATTTGTGGCATACCGACCCGCAACATCTGGACATTCGCGCCAAGAACACCAACCCGATTACCAGTTGCCTGTTTACCGGTTCGCAAATTGCCGATTGTTTTTCCGATCCGGAATCAATCAAGTATTACGACCCGGATGCAGAGCAGTTGCAACGGATTAAGGTAAGCTGGGCACACCCTATCGGCACCGACCAGCTGGGCCGCGACCTGCTGGCGCAATTGATGCAGGGCGGGCGGGTGTCTATGGCGGTTGGCATGGCGGCGATGTTGCTGTCTCTGGTGGTCGGTACGGTTATCGGGGTGCTGGCGGGCTATTTCAAGATGGTCGAAGGGCTGCTGATGCGTGCAACCGACCTGTTCCTTGCGCTGCCGCTGTTGCCGCTATTGTTGGTAATTATCATGCTGTTTCGCGATACCCTGCGCAATGCCTTCGGGCCCGAGACCGGGATATTCCTGCTGATCGTGTTCATTATCGGTATAACCAGCTGGATGCAGACCGCGCGGATTGTGCGGGGCGATGTGCTGGCACTGAAAGAACGCGAGTTCATTCTGGCGGCCAACTCGATCGGGACGCCCTCGCGGCGGGTGATCTCGCGCCATATCCTGCCCAATATCCTGTCGCCGATCATGGTGTCGGCAACGCTGGGGGTGGCAACGGCGATTATTACCGAAAGCGCACTGTCGTTTCTGGGGCTGGGTTTCCCCTCGGATTTTCCCACATGGGGGCGGCTGCTGTTTGACGGCACCACCTTCATCGAACAATCCCCCGCGCGGGTAATCTGGCCGGGGCTGGCCATTTCGCTGACCGTGCTGAGCGTGAATTTTATCGGAGACGGGTTGCGCGACGCGCTGGACCCGCGCATTCGCGGACGTTAGGGGGTACTCCCGCAGTCCAGCTTTGTGTTTGGCAAGCCAAACACAAAGCTTCCCTTTGGGCCGGGCCGCCCTGCGGGCGGTATGGGGGCGTTCCGCCCCCTCGCGACTTGGCGTCGCTCCCCCCTGAGGATATTTGTGAAAAGAAGAAGTGTGGGTGGTAATTTGCGCTAGCGGGTAAAAGGCTCGGCCACCAGAATTTCGCCTTGGCCGGCCTGTTGCACGATCAACACATAGTTGCCGCTGGACAGATTGTCGATTTGCAGGGTCAGCCCTGCATCGCCACCCCAGTTGGCGATGGTATCCCATGATTCGACGATGTTCACATAGTGGATTCGTTTGCCGGCGTTTTCGCCGCGCTGGATCTCGACCGTTTCGCCGGGGGAATAGCGCACCAGATAGACCGTGGCCTCGCCGACCGGCGCGTGGGCCGGGGTCAGGCTGACCGTGGTTGCATCGCCGGATTCAGCCACTGACAGGTTGACGGGGGCCGGCATGTCTTCGCGCATCATGATCTGGCGTTGCACCTCGTCCCCGCGCGAGCCGACCATATACTGGGAGCCGTGGATCACCATTTGCGGCGTATAGACCGAGCGTTCGCGCCAGGCACGCGCATAGCGCCGTTGCCGCGCGGAAAACTGCGGGTTGGCGAAATCGTCGGCCCAGCCCAGATAGTCCCAATAGTCCACATGCAGGGCAAGGGCGATCACATAGTCATGGCCGTCCAGCTCGGCCAGTACCTGATCGGCGGGCGGGCAGGATGAACAGCCTTGCGAGGTATAAAGCTCCACCACCACCGGGTTGGCGGCCAGCCCCGGTGTTGCGCAGGCCAGCAGGCCCAGTGCCAAAATCAGTTTACGCATACGAATCCCCATAGTGCAGTCGCCAAGCAGCATAGCGCCTTGCCGGTTCAAATTCCATTCACCCTTGCGTTATAGCGTTTTGATCGCCTTTCCGGCAGGGCATGGACCCGTTTGGACGAAAAATCGACCCGTGTTAGCGAGGCGTTATACCCCAGCGGCGTGACCTTGCCAGATAGGTATCGGCGGCTTTGCCAAAGGCGGTGCGCAGGCTTTGCTCTTCGGCCAGAATGAACCGGTAGGTAATGATCAGCGGAAAGGCCGCTACCGGCAGCAGCGCCACCGGATCGCCCAGCCACAGTGCAAATCCCAGCAAAACCAGCACCATGCCGGTATAGATCGGGTTGCGGTTAAGGCGATACGGCCCCTCTATGATCAGGGCGGTGGGGGTGTGGCGCGGCTCTATGGTGGTTTTCTTGTGCCAGAACCAAAGCGCTGACCAGCCGACGATGGCAAAGCCGAGACCGGCCACCGCCACCGGCACCAACAGGGGCAGGGTAAAGGGATAAAGCGGGATGAAATAGGCCAGGGCGGCGCTAAGGGCCGCAGCAAGCGTCGCCCAGACCGGCGGAATATCGACAAGGTTTTTCATGGCTCAAAGGGTAAGGGATTACCCGAAAATGGGAACTCACAATTTGGTTATATCAGGCCGATGGCGCGCGCGCCTGACAGCAGGTCGGGGGCGATATGATGGCCAAGGGTGGCCACGTCGCGCGCCGGTGGCAGCATATCGGGCACCTGCACCACGCGCGCGCCCGACGCAATGGCGGCAAGGGTGCCCGGGTCGCTGTCTTCAAAAGCGGCGCAGTCGCGAGCCTGTGCGCCGATGCTTTGCGCCGCCATGTGATAGATATCGGGGGCGGGTTTGCCGTTTTCCACCTTGTCGCCGCCGGTGACGGTTTGGAAAAACCCGCGCAGACCGACGCGGGTCAGGTGGGCGTGGGCCGTTTCGGTGCGGGTAGAGGTGGCGAGTGCGCAGGGGATGCCGCGCGTTTGCAGTTTAAGCAGCAGCGCCCGGGCGCCGGTTTTCAGCGGGATGTCCTGCGCCATGGCGCGGCGAACCCGTGCGACCCATTGCTCTATAAACTCGGCCTCGTCCATCGCGCCATTCAGGGCCTCGTTGATAATTTTCGCCGTGGCGTCGCTGCGCCGCCCGATGCAACGCAACACGACGTCCGGCCCCATGGACAGGTCAAGCGCGGTGACGGTATCGGCAAAACAATCCACACATAGCCGCTCGGTATCGAGCAGCAGCCCGTCCATGTCAAACAAGGCGCCTTTGAACATCGCCTAGACCTGCTGGGTGACGAAAACGCCGGCGGCCATCAGGGCGATACCGGCGGCGCGGGTTAGGGAAAGCGGGCTGATCTGTGCGCCAAACAGGCCGAAATGGTCAATGGCGGCGGCGCTGATCAACTGCCCGAGCAGCACATAGAACACCGCGTTACCCACGCCGAAACGTGGCGCGACATAAGTGATGCTCAGCACATAGAACGCCACCAGCAACCCGGCCAGCATCAGGTGTTTGGGCGCATGGATGGCGGCGCGCAAAGGCGCGATGCCGGTAAACGCCAGCACGACCAGCGTCGCCCCGAGCGCCACGCAGAACAGAATGGCAGCCGCGGCGGCGGGGCTGCCAAGGCGCACGCCAAGGGCCGCATTGAGCGCGGCCAGTATCGGCACGCCAAATCCGGCGGCCAGCATGGTAAGGATATAAGGGGTGGTGCTTGGCATGGGATGGCTCCGCTGGTTACGGGTTGCAGTGTTGCCGATGCGGCGGGCGTTCACAAGCCCTGTCTTGCCTCTGTTCCGGCCTTACCGTTGGCCCCCCTCCTAACCTCCCCCCGCAAGCGGGGGGAGGT
>JALXER010000112.1 GCA_027069385.1 Paracoccaceae bacterium | reverse complement strand
ATCCGCACGACCAGAACCCGCACCACGGGGCCAGCCTTGGCTACCGCGTGTCCAAGTCCGGCAATATCCAGCCCCATCAGCCGATCCCGTCCATCAACAGACGCTCGGCCGTGGCCGGCGCATCGATCCCGCGAAACCCGCCCTTTCCCGACAGGGCATGCTGCAGCGCAAAGAACACCGAACAGCCATGCACAAAGGGCGGCTCTCCGACCGCCTTGGAGCGATAAACCGTCTTTTCGCGATTGGCCCCGTCCCACAGGGCCACATTCAGCACCTCCGGCACATCCGAGGCACAGGGGATTTTATAGGTCGCCGGTGCCGCGGTCAGCAGCCGCCCGTCATCACCCCAGCGCAACTCCTCGATGGTCAGCCAGCCCGCGCCCTGCACAAAAGCCCCCTCGATCTGGCCCTTGTCCAGCGCCGGATTCAAGCTGTTGCCCACATCATGCAGAATGTCGCTGCGCACAATCCGGTTTTCACCGGTCAGCGTGTCCAGTTCCACCTCGGAAACCGCCGCGCCATAGGCAAAGTACAGGAACGGCCGCCCTTTGCCCTTCATGCGGTCCCACGCCACCTTGGGGGTTTTATAAAACCCGGTCGCCGACAGCGATACCCGCGCCCCATAGGCCATCCCGACCAGTTCGGCAAAGGGCATCGAATGCGCCGACCCCGAAACCACGCCACCGGCAAAGGTGATATTTTCCCCCGCGTCGTGCCACATTTCAGCCGCGAATGCGGTCAGCCTCGTGCGGATTCGCTCGCAGGCCCGCTTGCAGGCCATGCCGTTCAGGTCGGCCCCCGAACTGGCCGCGGTGGCCGAGGTATTGGGCACTTTGCCGGTATCGGTCGCGGTGATCTTTATCGCCTCGACCTCCAACCCGAACACCTGCGCCGCCACTTGCGCCACCTTTGTGTTCAGCCCCTGCCCCATTTCGGTGCCGCCATGGTTCAGATGCACCGAGCCATCGCTATACACATGCACCAGCGCACCGGCCTGATTCAGATGGGTCAGGGTAAAGGCAATGCCGAACTTGACCGGAGTCAGCGCAATGCCGCGCTTGATCACCGGACTGGCGCGGTTGAACGCCTCGATTTCGGCGCGCCGTACCGTGTAATCCGAGGTGCTGGCCAGTTGTGCCACCAGCTCGGTCGAGATGCTGTCCTTGACGGTCATGTGATAGGGCGTCGTATCGCGCCCCTTTCCATAGAAATTGCGCTGTCGGACCAGCAGCGGGTCCAGCCCCAGATCATCGGCGATATGTTCAATCACCCGCTCGATGCCCATAATGCCCTGCGGGCCGCCAAAGCCGCGATAGGCGGTGTTGCTTTGGGTATTGGTGCGCAGCCGGTGCGAGGTGATCCGCGCGTTGGGCAGGTAATAGGCGTTGTCGGCATGCAGCATCGCCCGGTCGGCCACCGCATGCGACAGGTCCAGCGCCCAGCCGCACTTGACGAACTGTTCAAACAGCACCGAGACCAGCCGACCGTCCGCATCGAAACCGGCCCGATAGGTAATGCGGAAATCGTGGCGCTTGCCGGTGATGATCATATCGTCATCGCGGTCATAGCGCATCTTGACGGGCCGGTTCAGCCGTTGCGCCACCACCGCACAGGCCACCGCCAGCGCGTTGCCCTGCGATTCCTTGCCGCCAAATCCACCGCCCATCCGGCGGGTTTCCACCCGCACCGCATTGAACGGCACCCCCAGCGCATGCGCCACCTTGTGCTGAATTTCGGTCGGATGCTGGCTAGAGGCCACGACGCGCATATCGCCCTCGTCCGGGATTGCCAGCGCCGCCTGCCCTTCCAGATAGAAATGCTCTTGCCCGCCGATTTCGATCTGGCCCGAGACCGAGCGCGGCGCGTCATGCAGCGCCGCTTCGGACGAGCCGATCTCGAAAACCATCGGCGCATCAAAGCGGCTGTCGGCGCTGATCGCATCGTCCAGCGTGACCAATGCGGGTTTTTCGCGATAGTCCACCCGCCCCAGCCGCGCGGCGCGGCGGGCGTTCAGATGGCTGTCGGCCACCACCAGAAACAT
>JALXER010000111.1 GCA_027069385.1 Paracoccaceae bacterium | reverse complement strand
AAACACAAAGCCGAAACTCTATGCCTCTAAGTAACCGATATACAAACAATCCGAACTCCGTTCGAAACCCAAACCATCCGCATATCTCTTCTTATTTCATAACCATTTCAAAGAGCTAACCCCGTTTCCGAAGTATCCGATTGCGAAGTCTTGGTGACTATCTCGCTGCCGGTGAGGGGGGTTCTAGTGTGAGTCGCAGACATGCGCAACAACAAAAATCACTTTTTTGGAATTAATTTTCAAAGCCCTTAAAAGCAGGCTTATGGCGCCCGAAACCGATCGTAAGCAAAGGCGCATCACAGGGCCGTGTGAAGGGCCCTGTGACAGAGAATTGTGTACTAGTCGTTCGTTTTGGCCCAACCCGCAGCAGCGAATCCCTGCACGGGTGTTGAAAGCACGTTAAAGCCGGACGCGCCGCCAAAACTCATCCGAATCCCCAACGTGATGTTGGATTCGTAACCGTCATCTTCGGTATTGGCGCGGAACTGGCCATATTCGTAGCCTGCGATAATATCGAATCGTTCGTTAAGGGCATAGGCAAGCTGGATTTGCCCAACCATCAGTTCGCCCCAGTCGCCGTCGTCTTCAAACCAGTTTGGTGAATAGCCATATTCGAAATCGAACATCGCACTCAGGCGGTCACTGAAATCGTAAGAAACGCCAAACCGAGACATCATGCCCGTAAAACCGTTGTCGGGCTCGAAACCGTCCCAAGCCTCATATTGCCAATCCATATAAGCCAACTGGCCAAAAACGGTAAGTTTTCCAAAGCTTTTCTTGCCTTCAAGGCCACCTATGAACCCTTCACGCATGATGTCGTAATCCAGGTCGGTTTGTTGAAAGCCGATCGCCGCGAACCCGCCTGCATAAAAGCTGCCGAAGTTTTTACCGACGTGCAAACCCAGCACTTCGAATTCACGCGGGCCCTGGTTACGATATTCGTTTCGTGGATCACCATAGGGCGACAAATCGCGGTACAACCAGCTTACATCGGCTGATACCACAATACCGTTTGCAAACTCGGCGGCGACATAACCTTCAACCGAAAGGCCGCTAAAGCTGTTCCAGGCATCATCATCATCAGTGGAAAACATATCGCTGGCCAGATAACTGGCCGTGACAGAGCCGGAAAAAGCGGGCCCTGCTTGCGCCGCGTGGGTATAGGAAAGCGCGCATACAACACATGCGCCAAGTGATTTTGCAACGGAATATTTCATATTTTACCTCTAATCGTTATATTCTGGTCCTGAATAAAACAAATCGGGCAACAAAATAAACAGTTTTTTTTCGAGGCTTTTCAGACCGTTCACCTTGCGGGTTACCAGTGTTGAATGCCCGGGCTTGAAACACAGCATAAAGCCATATTCCAAAAGGTTTGCGCACCAAATCCCGCCCGCAGGCCATGGCAAAGCTTGTAACGGGGGGGATGGCGGTTTAGACAGCCATGCAACTTTGATGAAAATAACAAAACGGGCGATTCCGATGGTAGAACTTGGTCGATTCTTTTTCAAATGGCGCAATGCGCTGTTCCCCGTGCTGGTTTTTGCGCTGTATCTGCTGGTGCGTCCGGCGACTCAGGCCCGATGGCTGGATCTGCTGGCAATCGCGCTGGTGATTGTCGGGGTTTTGATTCGGGCTACGGTTATCGGTTATGTTCTGGTGCTGCGCGACGGTGACAACAAGGTCAGCCATGCGGACGAGCTGTTTACCAAGGGCATGTTCGGCATTTGCCGCAACCCGCTCTATCTGGGGAATATCACCACCTATATCGGTATCTTTCTGTTGCACGGCGCCTGGCCGGTATTGCTGCTGGGCGCGGGGCTGTTTGTGTTCATCTATTACGCCATCATCTTTAGCGAAGAATCGTTTTTGCGCGGCAAGTTCGGCCAGAGTTTTGCTGATTATTGCGCCCGGGTGCCTCGCCTGATGCCGATGCTGGGCAACTGGAGCGCCGCCACCAAGGACATGACCTTTAGCTTCAAGCGGGCAATCTGGGTAGAATACAACGTCATGACGCAGGCGATTCTGATGGTCGCGCTGGCGCTCTGGTACAAATCTTGGGCGGTAAGCGGGTCGGCAACAATGCCCATGGTCTCGATCGTTCTGCTGGTCGCGGGGGTTGCGTTTATCGGCACCATCCGGGTGCTAAAGGCCAGGGCGCGGAACAACGCCGCTAAATAAACTTGCGAAACAGCTTGGTGTGTTCGAACAGAACCTCCAGCTTTTCCATGCGGTCGGTGGTTTCGTCCCAGGTCTTGTCCTGCACGCCGGCGATGACGGCCTCTATCAGGAACAGCATCACCGTGGCCGAATCCCACGCCGAGGGGACTTCGATCCGGGCGTTGAACCGGTGCTGGCTGTGCTTGCCCAGCGGCGAGCCCCACTGGTCGGTAAACAGCACGATAATCACACCGCGTTCGGCGGCCATTTCGGCAATGCGCTGCAAATCGCGTTCATAGCGCCGCACATCGAAGATGATAAACACGTCGCCCTTGTTCATATTGATAATGTAATGGGTCCACGAACTGGAATTCGGCTCTATCAGGGAAACTTTGCTGCGCATCATCTGCAAATGGGTAAACATGTACTTGGCCAGCGACTGGGTAATGCGGCCGCCCAGCAGGTGAATGGCCCGTTCAGGCTGGCATAGCAGGTCAACCACCGCGTCGAATTCCTCGGGGGATTGCTGGTTCAGGGTGTGGTGCAGGTTTTCAACCACCGTATCGGCAAACCGGTTGAGAATATGGGTATCGGGCGCGTTTTGTGCCCAGACCTCGCGGCGGGCCATCGGGTTGGATACCGTCGCCTGCAATTCCGAGCGCAACTGCGCCTGAAATTCGGGAAAGCCGCCAAAACCCAGCTTGCGCGCCATGCGGGCCACGGTCGGGGTGGAAACGCCCGACGCCTCGGCCAGCGCGGTAATGCTGCCAAGCCCCGAAACCGGATAGTTGTCCAGAATGGTGTTGGCCAGTTGCCGTTCGGCCCGTGTCAGCCGGTCAAAGCAATCCTGAATGCGCTGCGAGACAAACTGGCTGTCGTTGCTGGATGTTGTATTGGTCATTTGCCGCCCCGGAACCTGACATGTTCGTGTAAACCTAAAGCCAAACTCGCGCGGCTTAAAGGAAATAATCTGTAATTATCTTGACTTGGCTTTGTTTTCTGAAACTATGTTTTCAGAAGGGAATCAATTTGGCATCTGAACTGGATCAATCATCGGCTGGCCCGATCACCGGCGGAGTCGTGGCGCATACCAACCTTGACGGGTCGGGGCGCTTTGTACTGGTGTGCGAGCATGCCTCGCACCATATTCCGGCGCGCTTTGACGGGCTGGGGCTGACACCCGAAGCGAAAACCAGCCATATCGCGTGGGATCCCGGCGCATTGGCGGTGGCCGAACACCTGTCGGTCATGCTCGATTCCCCGCTGATCTCGCAGAAAATCTCCAGACTGGTCTATGACTGCAACCGCCCGCCCGAATCGCCCAGCGCCATCCCGCCGGTCAGCGAGATCTATACCGTTCCGGGCAATCAGGATCTGTCGGCAGAGGAACGTCGGCAACGGGTGGACGAGGTTTACCTGCCGTTTAAGGCCGCGCTGTCCGGTCTGCTGGACCGGCGCAGCAATGGCAGTGGTGATTTGCCGGTGCTGGTCACCATGCACAGCTTTACCCCGATCTATAACCACCACCCCCGCGCGGTAGAGGTCGGGATATTGCACGATCTGGACAGCCGCCTTGCCGATGCAATAATGGCTGGCAAGCCCGAAGGGTTCAACACGCAGCGCAATTGCCCTTATGGGCCAAAGGACGGCGTGACCCACACGCTGGTAGAACACGCCCTGCCCCGCGACCTGCCCAATGTGATGATCGAGGTTCGCAATGACCTGATCGCCACCCCGGCCCAACAGGCCGAAATGGCGGCGTGGCTGGCGGATATCTTGCGCGCAGCGCTGCACACTCTAACAGGGAATGGTTGAAACATGCCACGATTTATCAGGTCATATGTCAAAACGGTCGAGGCGGTGAACTATCGCATCGGGCGCATGGCGATGTATCTTATCTTTGTGTTGATGGCGGTGTTGCTGTGGTCGTCGATCTCCAAAACCTTTTTCAATCCGGCGCAATGGACGCTGGAAACCGCGCAATTCATCATGGTGGCCTATTACCTGCTGGGTGGGCCGTATTCGATGCAGCTCAACTCGCATGTGCGCATGGACCTGGTGTACGGGTCGTGGTCGATCAAAACCAAGGCGTGGGTCGATGCCTTTACCATTTTCGGGCTGATCTTTTATCTGGGCGTGTTGCTGCACGGGGCCATCGGCTCTACCGCCTATTCGCTGGGGCAGCCCTATAATGTCGGCGCGTATGATTTCTTTGGCCAGTTGATATCGGGCTTTTTCAGCGGCGGCTGGGAAGGCGCCAAGGACGTGATGGGACATATGGAGCGCTCGGCCACCGCGTGGCGGCCCTATCTGTGGCCGATCAAGGCCATCGCCACATTGGGTATTTTCCTGATGATCCTTCAAGCTGTTGCCGTGTTCTTCAAAGACATTGCCACCATCCGCGGAGAAGAGCTGTAATGCCGTTTGATATTTCCTCCGCACTGGGCATTGATTGGCTCTTCACACGCGCCTCCGAATGGGCAAATACGCTCTCGTTCGAATGGATCGCTATTTTGATGTTTGCCAGCATGATGATTACCCTCATGACCGGCCAGCGGGTGTTTGCGGCCATCGGGATTGTCGCGGTGGTATCGGCCATGCTGCTTTGGGGCACGGGCGGAGAGGACATACCCTTTGCCGCCTCGATGAAGCTGATGAAGTGGTATCCGCTGCTGACCCTGCCGCTGTTCATCTATATGGGCTTTGTGCTGTCGGAATCGGGTATCGCGGACGACCTTTACCGGATGTTCCACGTCTGGATGGGCGGGATCAATGGTGGGCTGGCCATTGGCACCATCGGGTTGATGGTGCTGATTTCCGCCATGAACGGGCTTTCGGTTGCCGGTATGGCCATCGGGGCCACCATCGCCCTGCCCGAGCTGTTAAAACGTGGCTATGACAAGCGGATGATATCGGGGGTGATTCAGGCGGGGTCGAGCCTTGGCATTCTGGTGCCGCCCTCGGTGGTGCTGGTGCTGTATGCGATGATCGCCCGCGCCCCTGTGGGGCAGCTTTGGCTGGCAGGGGTGTTGCCCGGGCTGATGATGGCCGGACTGTTTATCATCTACATCTGGATTCGCTGCAAGATCAATCCGGCCCTTGGCCCGAGCCTGACCAAAGAGGAACTGTCCAAGGTTTCGCGCGCTGAAAAGCTGGCCCTGCTGCGCGCGGGCCTGCTGCCGGTGTTCATTTTCGCCTCGATGATGGTGCCATTCGTCAATGGCTGGACCTCGCTGGTCGAAAGCTCGGCGGTGGGGGCGATAGTTGCCTCGCTTGCGGCGCTATTCAAGGGGCGCTATACCAAAAAAGTGTTTGAAACCACGGTCCGCGAAACCCTGTCGATTTCGGCCATGTTCATGTGGATCATCCTTGCCGCGCTGGCCTTTGGCGCGGTGTTCGACGGTGTCGGCGCGGTCAAGGCGATTGAGGCATTCTTTCTTGAGGATCTGGGCCTTGGCCCGTGGGAAGTGCTGCTGCTGATGCAGCTTTCATTCCTGCTGATGGGCACCTTTCTGGACGACACCGCCATGCTGGTTATTGTTGCGCCGCTTTATGTGCCGCTGGTCCAATCACTGGGCTTCGATCTGATCTGGTACGGGGTGCTTTATACCATCACCAGCCAGATCGCCTATATGACCCCGCCCTTTGGCTATAACCTGTTTTTGATGCGCGCCATGGCACCGCCCGAAATCACCCTGCGCGATATCTATGTCTCTATCGTGCCGTTTGTCGGGGTGATGCTGCTGGCGCTCGGGATCATCATCATGTTCCCGCAAATCGCCCTGTGGCTGCCGCATCTTGTGTACGATATCAAATAATAAAAAACCCCGAGGGCCGGATAAACCGGCCCCCTCAACCAACAGAAGGAAACTGAAAAATGACGACGAACAGACGTAGTTTTTTACTTAAAGGCGGGCTTGCCGGTGCGGCGACGCTCGCGGCCCCTGCTGTCCATGCGCAAAGCGTTATCAAATGGCGCCTGCAAACCTATGCCGGTGCGGCGCTGGCCGAACAGGTCGTGCAACCCATGGTCACCGCGTTCAACAAGATCGCCGAGGGCCAGATGGAACTGGAACTCTATACTGCTGACCAACTGGTGCCCACGGGCGAGCTGTTCCGCGCCATGCAGCGCGGCACAATCGACATGGTGCAATCGGATGACGATTCCATGGCGTCGCCGACCGAAGTCACGGTGTTTGGCGGCTATTTCCCGTTTGGCTCGCGCTACAGCCTGGACGTGCCGGTACTGTATAACCAGTACGGCCTTGGTGAAATCTGGGAAGCCGAGTATGCCAAGGTCGGCGTACAGTGGATTTCGGCCGGATCGTGGGATCCTTGCCACTTCAACACCAAAGAGCCGATCCGCAGCATTGACGATTTCAACGGCAAGCGCATCTTTACCTTCCCGACCGCCGGTCGCTTTATGTCGCAATTCGGCATGGTGCCGGTAACCCTGCCCTGGGAAGATATCGAGGTTGCGGTACAGACCGGCGAACTCGACGGGATCGGCTGGTCCGGTATCACCGAGGATTACACCTCGGGCTGGGCCAACGTGACCGACTATTTCCTGACCAACAATATCTCGGGGGCATGGGCCGGTTCGTTCTATGCCAATCAGGAAAGCTGGAACAAAATTCCCGAGCACCTGCGCGAGTTGCTGAAAGTGGTTACCGATTCCTCGCACTACCATCGCCAGTGGTGGTATTGGGGCGGCGAAGCATCGTTGCGCGTCAACGGCACCAAAATGGAGCTGACTTCTATTCCCGACGAGGAATGGAAAACGGTCGAGGATGCGGCAGCCGTGTTCTGGGATGAAATAGCCCAGGAATCCGAGACCAAAGCCAAGGTCGTTCAGATCTTCAAAGACTATAACGAAGTGATGAACAAGGCTGGCAAGCCTTACCGCTACTAAGTAAGATATGT
>JALXER010000110.1 GCA_027069385.1 Paracoccaceae bacterium | reverse complement strand
CTGAAAGATCGCGGCATCGGGGTGCTGATTACCGATCACAATGTCCGTGAGACCTTGGAAATTGTCGACCGGGCCTATATCTTGCATGACGGGAAGGTGCTGATGAGCGGCACCCCCGCACAAGTGGTACAAGATAGTAACGTTCGCCGCGTATATCTGGGCGAGCAATTCAAAATCTGATACCGAATCGGTGTCGTGCCTAAGGTCGCCAAATGGGTTTGTCGCAACATATTGCACTGGGTCAGCAGCAGAAACTGACCATGACTCCGCGATTGCGGCAGGCAATACAGGTGTTGCAGATGAATCAGGCCGACCTGTTCAAACACCTCGAATCCGAGGTGATGAAAAACCCCTTGCTGGAAATCGACACCTCTCGCATCGGCGACCGGACCGCTCCGGTGCAGATGCCGCGCTCGGATTCCGACTATAACGCCATCGACCATGTCAGCGCCGTTACCAGCCAGATCGACCTGTTGTCGGACCAGGTCGGGCTGATGCAGGCCCCGCCCGCGCGCATCAACCTTGCCAAAATGCTGATTGGCGAACTGTCCGAGACCGGCTATCTGCGCACCCCGCTATTCGAACTGGCCGACCGGCTGAATGTCAGCATTGCCGAGCTTGAACCGGCGCTTGATCTGGTTCAGGCCTGCGAACCGGTGGGCACCGGCGCGCGCGACCTGCGCGAATGCCTGATGTTGCAGCTTAAAGCCCGCAACCGCTATGATCCGGTCATGCAAACCGTGCTGGACCATCTGGATCTGGTCGCGGCGGACGATCTGGCAAAGCTGGCCGCCCTGACCGGCGAAACCGAACCCGCCATGGCCGATATTCTGGCCGAGATCCGCCTGCTGAATCCCCGCCCCGCCGCCGGCCTGACCGCCCAACCCATCGGGGAAATCGTGCCGGATGTCGAACTGAAGCCCGGCGAAATGGGCGAATGGCGTATCGAACTGGTCCCCGAGGCGCTGCCGCGGGTGCTGATCAACAACACCTACGCTGCCGAACTGTCGGCCAAGGGCGGCGAGGAAGCGCGCTTTGCCGATACCTGCCTGACCGCGGCCAACTGGCTGATCCAGGCGCTCGACCAGCGCGCCAAAACCATTCTGAAGGCGGCGACCGCCATTGTAAAACACCAATACGCGTTCTTTTCCGACGGGCCGATCGCCATGCGCCCGCTGACCTTGCGCGATATTGCCGAATCAATCGACATGCACGAATCCACCGTCAGCCGGGTGACCTCGGGCAAGTTTCTGACTTGTCCGTCGGGCACGTTCGAACTGAAATACTTTTTTAGCGGCAAAATCCCCGGCATAGCCGGCGGCACGGTTTTTTCGGCGCTGGCAATCCGCACGCGCATTAAACGCCTGATTGCGCAAGAAAGCCAGCAAAACATGCTGTCCGATGACGCAATCGTAAAAATATTGAGAGAAGACGGCGCAGATGTTGCGCGACGCACCATTGCCAAATATCGTGAGTCCATGGGGATTCCATCCTCGGTTCGTCGCCGACGATTGCGCGACACGGCAATGCGCATTTCCGACGGTTGACATAGCCGGGCCATGGCCCTAGGTTCCGCGCGCATTGCGGGGCCGAATATTTCGAAACCCCAACGCAGGGAGATAACATGCAAATTCGAGTCAACGGAAAACAGATGGATGTGGGCGAAGCCCTCGCAACCCATGTAGAAGACCGCCTGAACGACATCATCGGCAAGTATGCCGAGCGCCCGATCGAGGCGCAGGTAACGTTTTCCAAAGACGGGCATGAATTTGTCTGCGATGCCGCCGTGCATCTGGCCACCGGAATGCACACGCAGGCCAAGGGCCGTGCCACCGAGGTTTATGCCGCCTTTGACGAAGCGCTGGAACGGATGGAAAAACAGTTGCGCCGCTACAAGCGTCGCCTGAAAAACCACCACAACACCCGCACCGACCCGATGGAGGCCGTAATGGCCCCGTCCTATGTCATCTCCAGCGGAGATTCCGATGCCGAGGAACCCGAGGCGCTGGAACCGATCATCGTGGCCGAAATGGAAACCAAGGTGATGACCATGTCTGTCGGCGAGGCCGTGATGCACATGGAGCTTAGCGGTTCCGACATGGTGGTGTTTCGCAATTCGCAACATGGTGGTGTCAACGTGGTACACGCCCGCGAAGATGGCAATGTTGGCTGGATCGATCCGCGCAACATCAAGTAACGCTATTTATCCAGGTGGGGCCCGTTATGGAGCTTACTGAAATATTGTTGCCCGAGGCCACCGTTCAGGTGGACAAGGTCAGCAGCAAAAAACGGCTGTTGCAGGATGCGTCGCGCATCGCGCACGAGGTCTATGGCCTGCCCACCGACGATATTTTCGCGGCGCTGATGGCGCGTGAAACCCTTGGACCAACCGCCATGGGGAACGGCGTTGCCATTCCCCATGCGCGACTGCCGCAGATTTCCAAGGTCTGTGGTGTGTTTATCAAACTGGATACACCGCTGGATTTCGAGGCTATCGACCGGCAACCGGTCGATCTGGTGTTTGTCCTGTTCGCCCCCGAAGCGGCGGTGACCAACCACCTGAAAGCGCTCGCAAGGGTGTCCCGCACCCTGCGCGATCAGGCCACCTGCGCCAAGCTGCGCTCTACCGATGATCACTCGGCGCTGTATTCCATCCTGACCGAAGGCATTCGCTCCAAGGCCGCATAGGCCCGCCCGAATCGCCCAGAACATCCCTTTCAACCCCGGGGCACTCCCGCCTGAAACGGCACGAATTGCTTGCGCAATTCGACCCTTTCAGTTGGGCCGGGCGCCTCGGCTTCGCCTCGGCGCGGTTGCGATACTGGCCGAGGTTGTGCCTTTTGGACACATCGCTTGTCGATGTTCGGCGAACGGGGGGCTCGATGCCCCCCTGAGCCGAAGGCCGGGGTTAGGGCCAAGCCCTAGCCAAGTTTGCGAAAGGTCAGGTAATGGGGGGTGCGGTTTTCGCGGATGGCTTTGGCTTCATAGCGGGTGCGGTGCCAGTCTTGCCACGGGTTGCGCCAGTCTGCCGGCCCTGTCGCCAGCCACTCGAAATCATCGCGCCCGGTCATGTGTTCCAGCGTATGGCGCACATAGTCCTGAATGTCCGTTGCCACGCGGAACTCGGCCCCCGGTTTGAGCGCCCGCGCCAGCGGGTCGATATTCTGGGCATTCACGAACCGGCGCTTGTGGTGGCGTTTCTTGGGCCACGGGTCGGGATAGAGCAGAAATGCCTTGTCGAGCGACCCTTCGGGCAACACATCAAGCATATCGCGCGCATCGCCGTGCAGCACACGCGCATTGGTCACGCCTTGCCCGGCAATACGCGGCACCAGCATTGCCACGCCGTTGATATAAGGCTCGCACCCGATAATCCCCACATCGGGATAGGTCTGCGCCATGTGCAACAAATGTTCCCCACCGCCAAAGCCGATCTCCAGCCAGACCGGACGGTCATCGCCAAACAGCGCGGTCAGGTCAATGGGGGTGCGCGCCGGGTTATCGGCCCAGCTTACGCCCGGCGGCGTAAGGTCGCGCAACGTGGTTTGCAGATGCTTTGCCTGACCCTTGCGCAGGGACTTGCCGCTGGTTCGACCGTAAAAATTGCGCCACGGGGCGCCATGGGGGGCGGTTGGCCTGTTCATAGCTGATATCCAAATGGTTTTGGGGTTGGCTATCGCATTGCCCCGCACTGCGCAACGGTTTTGCAGCGTAAAACCGTTGGTGCCCGGTTAGCCCCCGACCTTGCCCGACCCGTCGCGTGAATAATTTGTCACATATTGACAAATGTCAAACAGGTGGCTGTGGCCTCACTTTATGGTCGAACGAATTACCAACCGGACGAGTTGATCTTGAAACATCTTTCCACCCCAAACCCGCGTCCGCGCCGCCATCTTCTGGCGGTGCAACAGGTGTTGGCGGTAGTTGCTTTCCTGATGATGCTGACCGGTCAGTCAACCGCTGTCGGGGCCTTTCAGACCCAAAACGGCGCATGGATTGAAATTTGCACCGGAGACGGCATCAAACTGATGCGGACGGGGGATGGTCCGACACCGGACACCTGCGCCCATTGCGACCTTTGCAACATTCAGTTCACCACAACTTACACCGGGTCGTTTGACCTGAACCTTATTGGCCCAGCGCCCGAATTCACCCCGTTGCAGCATATTTTTGTCAATGTCGTTATTCGTGCTGGCGCCGAGCAATACTGGGCGTCCAACCGTGGCCCTCCTCTAGCAAGTAAAGAAACCATGAAGACAAAATTCGCCGTAATGGCCACCCAAAGAACCGCCATGACCACCCCGATGCAACGGGGGTTCACATGGCTTTAATCTCGCGCCTCGTTGCCACCTTTACCTTTATGCTGGCCCTGCTTTTTGGCAGTGCCCCCGCAAACGCCGACGGCCCGCCGGTCCTTTCCAGATTTATCACCCAAATTCCCGCAAGCGAGCTTGTGGAAGGGGCCACCGCCTATGGCGAGATGCTGGAGCAGCTGCCGGTTGTGCCGGTGTTGAACGGTGCCGAGCTGATGGGGTACGCCTATATTACCTCCGATTTTGTCGGCACTACCGGCTATTCGGGCAAGCCTATTCATATGATGGTCGCCATTGATCCGGACGGCAAACTGCTGCGCGCCGAACTGGTCGAACATCACGAACCCATCGTACTGATCGGCATTCCCGAAAGCAAAATCAGGGCGATGACCGATGGCTATGTCGGGCTTGATATCGTGGCCGAGGCCGCCGCCGAAGGGGTCGGGCATGATGTGGACATCATCTCGGGCGCGACGGTAACGATTATGATCATCGACGATTCAGTGGTGCGCGCTTCGATCAAGGTTGCGCGGATTCTGGGGCTGGGCGGGCTGGATAACAGCGCCGCCGAGTCCGGCCCTACCCATGTGCTGAACATGGACGAAACCACGGTTTATGACTGGAATACGTTGATCGGGGACGGGTCGGTCCGGCGGCTGACGCTGGATGTCGGGCAGATCAACGCGGCATTTGCCGAAACCGGCGATCCGCGCGTGTTGCGCCATGCCGAGGACGGCCCCGACGAGCAGACCTATATCGACCTGAACCTTGCGCTGGCTTCGGCACCCGGGATCGGCCTTAGCCTGCTGGGCGAAAACGAGTATGGCAACCTGACCGAATGGATGGACGAGGGCGACAACGCCATCGTTCTGATGGGGCGTGGCCTTTACTCGTTCAAAGGGTCGGGCTATGTGCGTGGCGGCATTTTCGACCGGATCCTGCTGGTTCAGGGCGACGTATCGGTGCGCTTTCGCGACCGCCAGCACGAACGCTTGCGCGTGGTTGCCGCCGAAGGCGCGCCTTCGTTCACCGAAATGGACATTTTCAAGATTCCGGCCGATTCGGGCTTTGACCCGACCAAACCGTTTCGGGTTCAGTTGCTGGTCCAACGCCCGGTTGGCCCGATCGAGAAAACCTTTATCACCTATGATCTGGGCTATAACCTGCCGGCACGCTATCTGACCGCACTGGCCAAACCGCAAGCACCGGTGGTTGAAACCGAGCAAACCGACACCGACGCGCGCTCCTTGTTGTGGAAACGCATCTGGCAAAGCAAAAAGCTTGAAATCGGCCTGCTGGTCGGGATGCTGACGGTGCTGACCGGCGTGTTCTTTTTTCAGGTGCAGGTCACCCGCCATGCCCGTGGCTTTTACTGGTTCCGCATGGGGTTTCTGACCCTGACATTGCTGTTCCTCGGGTTCTCGCAAAATGCGCAGCTTTCGGTGGTTAACCTGATGGCGCTTGGCGCGTCGCTGCGCGAAGGCTTTAGCTGGGATGCCTTTCTGATGGACCCGCTGGTATTTATCCTGTGGGTATCGGTGGCGGTCACGATCCTGTTCTGGGGCCGTGGCGGGTTTTGCGGCTGGTTATGCCCGTTTGGTGCCTTGCAAGAGCTGTCAAACCAGATCGCCCGCTTTTTCCGCGTGCCGCAATGGACCTTGCCATGGGGGCTGCATGAACGACTCTGGCCGCTGAAATACATGATCTTTCTGGCCCTGTTCGGCCTGTCGCTGATGTCGATGTCACTGGCCGAGCATTATGCCGAGGTCGAACCGTTCAAGACCTCGATCATCCTGAAATTCGCGCGTGGCTGGCCGTTTGTCACCTTTGCAACCGTGTTGCTGGGTATCGGCCTGTTTATCGAGCGTTTCTATTGCCGTTACCTGTGTCCGCTGGGCGCTGCACTGGCCATTCCGGGCCGGATGCGGATGTTCGACTGGCTCAAACGCTACAAAGAATGTGGATCCCCCTGTCAGACTTGTGCAAACGAGTGTTTTGTACAGGCGATTCATCCGACCGGGGAAATCAACCCCAATGAATGCCTGTCCTGCCTGCATTGTCAGGTTCTGTATCAGGATCATTCGAAATGCCCCGTTGTTGTCAAACAGGACAAACGGCGGGCCAAGATGGCCCAGAGCAGCTCGGCCGCTGCTCTGGACCGATTAACCAATCATCCTCATGCCAAACAAAAAGGAGAAGGCTAATGGCTAAACGTAAGCCAATTAAATGCGAAATCAAGGAGGGCCTCACGCGTCGTGATCTGCTGGCCGGCCCTGCTGCCGTAGGTGCCGTTGGCGCGCTGGCTGCTGCTGCAACCGGCCTGACGGCCACCGCTGCCAGCGCCGAAGGTGCCGAGGTTGTCGTTGCACCGGGCGAGCTGGACGAATATTACGGCTTCTGGTCCTCGGGTCAGGCGGGCGAGGTGCGCATCCTTGGTGTGCCCTCTATGCGCGAACTGATGCGGATACCCGTATTCAACCGCGATTCGGCCACAGGCTGGGGGTTGACCAATGAATCCCTTAGCGTGCTGACCGACAACCTGATGCCCGAAACCAAAGAGTTTCTGGCAAAACGCGGCAAGCGCGACTATGAAAACGGTGACCTTCACCACCCGCACATGTCTTTCACGGACGGCACCTATGACGGGCGCTATCTGTTCATGAACGACAAGGCCAACACCCGTGTTGCCCGTATCCGTTGCGACGTGATGAAGCCGGACAAGATCATCGAGATCCCGAACGCCTCGGATATCCACGGTCTGCGCCCGCAGAAATACCCGCGCACCGGTTATG
>JALXER010000109.1 GCA_027069385.1 Paracoccaceae bacterium | reverse complement strand
TTTTTCCTTATTTTACGAGATACCTACATCAATATTTACGGCGATGAAAGACACCTCACGCAAGTTGTGGTGGTTTGAGGCAATTTAAACACATTTCCGCCGATATCTCCCACTGGCGCAACTTACGTCTTGTCGCTTTGCGGCCTTTCTCCCTCCTGCATGCCCGTAACTCCAAGCGCCGCATAAGTTTCCCGAATGTTTTCCCGGTCCAGCTTCTCTCCCCTGAGAACCGTTTTTAGCGTCAGGAGAACAATCCGGATATCCTGCCAGAGCGACATGTTTGCAACATACCACACATCCATCGTTACCTTGTCTTCCTTGCTAACCTCCTGGCCACCATTGACCTGCGCCCAGCCGGTCAGCCCAGGGCGCACCAAAGCCCGCAACTCGCACCACCCCGGCAGGTCGGCAGGCAGATCGACGGGCAGCAATGGCCGCGGGCCGACAAAGGACATGTCCCCGGCCAACACGTTCAAAAGCTGAGGGATCTCGTCAAGACGGGTCCGGCGCAACAGGCGGCCAACGAAAGTCTGACGCTCGGCATCGTCAAGCACCCGCCCCTCGTTGTCCACCCCGTGGCTCAGGGTTCTCAGTTTGTAAAGCCGAAACACCTTGCCGTGACGTCCGGGACGCTCCTGCCAGAATACCACGGGCGAGCCCATGCTATAGCGAATCGCCGGCAGGATAAGCAGCATCAGCGGCAACAGAAGTGTTCCCAGGATTAACGACAGAAGGATATCAAGCCCGCGCTTGAGGGGGCCGTAGCGCGCAATCGAAAGCGCTGCCCGTCCACGGATCTCAGCAGGCACCCGGAACCGATCCTCTTTGTTTTTAGTCATCAAGGGAAGGTCGGACTGCATGTCAAAGAAGGCTGCGGCATGACCGGCGTAATCATGCAGCTCAATTCGGTTTTCGCGTTCGAGTCGCTCAATCTCAGCAAGCGATTCCGGGTTCAAATCCTCCCGGTCCATACACAGGATCACCTTGCGCACAACGACCCCGTGGATGGTCATCTGCGCCAGAGTCTGTTCAAGTTCGGTTGGGTGTCCAATCACCTCGCTCTGGCGCAAGCGTTGGCCCAAATGGCGCGGGTTTTCGTCGAGGATCCCGGCGATAAAATAGTGCCGCTTGCTAAAAACCGGAACAGATCGCAGGAACAGATCAGCCGCCGATGTATAGCCGATCACCAACGCCGCGATGCGGTCGATGGCTTCTCGGTTAAGCGCCTGGTTTTCCTGTCGCTGCCCGGCGAGCATTCCCACCATCCGTAATAGTATGAAACCGGCCATGGCAAAGCCCCAATGCAGGAATGGCACCGAGCGCTGCACATTATCCAGCCGGAAGATAAAAAACGATATCAGCACGGTCAGCAACACCGCCAAGGTCGTCGCCCCAGCCATTTGGGCCAGATCGTAGATCGAGAAAAACCGGAAGAAATGCAAGTGTAACCGGAAGATCTGAAACACGACGACCGCAACCGAAAAGCTTATCAGCAGATAGGGCAGGAAAGTCTCGAAGTTGGCCAACCCGGTATCCAGCCCCCCTCGCAGGAACCAAGCCACGACACTTGCTGCAGAAAAAACTGCGGCATCAAGAAGGAGAAATGCGTATTTTCGCCACGAATGCATCAACTACCCACAAGAATCAAAAAGAATCCAACACCCACCCGCTTGTTAACGGCTGAGAGCAACAACCACAAGTAGGGGTTCCCCGAGTATATCGAGCTTCTGCTGGCGCGGGATTACAGCATCGACGACATCATTACGCGCACGGGATTGTCCGAGAAATACATGCGCGACATCGTGTTCCTGCTGGAAAAGGGTGAAGAACGCGTGATCGAGGCGGTGCAGAACAAGACTAGCCCGCTCACGACGGCGCTTGAGATCGCCCGCGCCAAGCATGATGACGAAAGCCTGGGCGACATGCTGGAAGAGGCCTACAAGACTGGCCAGTTGAAAGGCCACCAGATCACCGAGATTACGCAACCTGCTGTCTGGAAATTCGGATTTGGCATGATCAGGCATCCTGGCATTCCCATTTGATGTAGGCC
>JALXER010000108.1 GCA_027069385.1 Paracoccaceae bacterium | reverse complement strand
ACCCCAGCTGGCCCAACCACGAGGCCATTCTGAAATATCTAGGCATGAATATCGGCAAGTACCGCTATTTCGACGAGGCCACCTGCGGGGTGGATTTCGCCGCGATGAAGGCCGACCTGAGCGCCGTCAAATCGGGCGACATTCTGTTGCTGCACGGCTGCTGCCACAACCCGACCGGTGCCAATATCACGGTTGACGAATGGCAGGAAACCGCGGATCTGGTCAATGCCAACGGCCTGATCCCGATGATCGACATCGCCTATCAGGGCTTTGGCGACGGGCTGGACGAAGACGTAACCGGCCTGCGCCTGATGGCGGGGCAGGTTTCGGAAATGCTGATCGCCGCGTCCTGCTCCAAAAACTTCGGGGTGTATCGCGACCGTGTGGGCGTGGCGCTGGCCATGGCCAAATCGGAGGACATGTTCGGCCTGACCAAAGGGGCGCTGGCCGGATTGAACCGGCTGAACTTCTCTTTTCCGCCCGATCACGGGGCCAAGGTGGTGTCGATCATCATGAACGACGCGGCATTGCGCGCCGACTGGATGGCCGAGCTGGAGGACATGCGCCTGAATATGCTGACCCTGCGCAAGGGGCTGGCCGAGTCGCTGCGCAAGGCCACCAATTCGGACCGGTTCGATTTTGTCGCCGATCATCGCGGCATGTTCTCGCGCCTTGGCCTGACACAGGAACAGGTGCTGAAACTGCGAGAGGATCACGCGATCTATATGGTCTCGGACAGCCGCATCAACGTCGCCGGCCTGCCCGCCGACGGGCTGGACCGGCTGGCCACCGCGATTGCCAGCGTGATCTAACCGGCTGCGCCCGGGGCCTGCTCCGGGCGCGTTGCCTGATCCTGACTGCGCAGATAGGTTTTGCACAGAACCGTGGCAGCAAGGGCGGTGCCAAACAGGCCAAATACTTGGTATAAGAACAATACCAGCGTGCCCAGAATATCGATTCCGCCGGTTTGATCAATCATGTCAATCGGGATGTTCAAATAGACAAGCCCGAAAAGTATGGCAATCGAAACTATGGTGAACAAAGTTGGCCCGTAGACCAGACGTAAATAGGTATACCAGAAATTGCCTTTTGCCCGCGCCAATGCCATCAATACTGATGCATTGGTGCCGTCAACAGTGGCGGGCAGCATGGTGCCAAACAAGGCAAAAGTAACACCCCATAATGGTAGGCCAAAAAGGACATTCTTAAGTATCCCTAACCCCTATTCTTAAGTATCCCTAACCCCTTCGCGGATTCCCCCCGGTATCCAGCCCAAAACGGAATAAAGGCGCAAAGAAGCACAATAGCTATTAGAACTAGCAGAAACGCAGCGGTACGGAGAAAAAACCCCGTGGGGTGCTGACCCTTTGCCTTATTAAGTGTAAGTGGGTTCAAACCTTTTTCACGATTAAAAATAATCGTGTCGTGGATCACATAAGCAAAGAAGGTAACAAGCATAACAGGCGCTACATATTTGTTGAACGCACTGTCGAATACTGTTTCCAGATACGCCAGAAACGTTATCAAAGCTGCCGTAAGCAAGGCTCCGGGAAAGTTAAGCCGAAACGCATGGAACGCAGCCGCATAAAGGTTGGCGTTTTTATAGTCGTAATTCATCAGGCACCTTGAAATGGCTTTCAAATTGATGGTTAGCAGAACGAACGAGGGATGAAAACCACATAGATTGTTTTGGATGAACGGCGCAATTGAACCGGGTTACAGGCATCGCTATGCTGTCACCTGATGTTGAACAAAAGGGGCAATGCATGGGGATTCCCTATATCACCGAAGGCGAAGTCGGGCATTTGCTGGACTGGAACACCATGGTGCAGGCGCTGGCGGACGGGCACGCCGCACCGCGGGCGCAACTGGCCGACCAGTTGCTAAGCGACGGCAGCCGCAAGATGCTGTCGCGGGCGGCGTGGGTGTCGGGGCGCGGGGTGGCGGTGAAATCGGTGACGATCTTTCCCGATTGCTCGCCTTCGGTGCAAGGCGCGATGCTGCTGTTCAACGAACAGACCGGCGCGGTCGATGCGGTGATTGACGGGGCCTTGGTGACCCGCTGGAAAACCGCGGCCGACAGCGTGCTGGGGGCAAAACTGCTGGCAAACCCGGGGGCGCAAAAGCTGTTGATCATCGGGGCGGGGGCGGTGGCCAAAGCGCTGATAGAGGCCTATCGCGCCGTGTTCCCCGATATCTCGATCACCCTTTGGAACCGGACCCAAGCAAAAGCCGAGGCGCTGGCCCGCACAAGCGGCTGCGCCGTGGCAACACAGTTGCAAGCGGCCATAGAGCAAACCGACATTCTGTCCTGTGCCACCATGAGTTCGGAACCGGTGTTCAACGGCAACTGGCTGCGCGCCGGGCAACATGTTGACCTGATCGGAGCCTACACCCCCGAAATGCGCGAGGCCGACGACACCGCCATGCAACGGGCGCGGATTTTCGTCGATTGCTTTGACACCACGCTCGACGATATCGGCGAGCTGCGCATTCCGCTGGCCAGCGGCGCGATAACGCGCGCCGATGTGAAGGGGGATTTTTATGATCTGGTGCAGGGGATGCAGGGCCGCCAAAGCGACAAAGATATCACCCTGTTCAAAAACGGCGGCGGCGCCCATCTGGATCTGATGATAGGCCGCGCAATACTGGCTGCGTGGCAAAACAAAGCGCCGGACTAGGGTCAGGACCCATTACTCCGACGCCACCGGCGTCAAATCCGCGATAACTCGGCGGTTTGGGCCGCGCCGGACAGGGTGGCCCCCTTTCCAAGCGGCCCACGCCGCTGAGATGAAGCGGATTTGGCGTCCTTTGGATTTGGCGGATTTTCCGCCTGGCGGCTTCGTAATCCCTTGAAATAGTCCCCTATTCCTGCGGGCTTGCTCATGGTCAGGCGAAAAATCTGCCAAACCGGTGGCGTCGGAGTAATGGGTCCTGACCCTAGCCCCGCAAACCGACCGCCCCGCATGGGGCAATCGGTGAAGGAGGGGGTCAATCCCCCTCCGAGGCGATGCGTCGTAAGCGCTTAGGCCGGTGCGAAAGTCAGGGCAAGGCCGTTGATACAGTGGCGCTTGCCGGTCGGGGCGGGGCCGTCATCAAAGACATGGCCCAGATGGCCACCACAGCGGCGGCAATGCTCTTCGGTGCGAACCGACCAGAAGGTATTGTCTTCCTTAAAGCGCACAGCACCGGGAATGGTATCCCAGAAGCTGGGCCAGCCGGTGCCGCTTTTGTATTTGGTTGCGGATTCATAAAGCGGCAGATCGCAACCGGCGCAGTTGAATGTGCCGGTGCGGGTTTCGGTCAGCAGCGGGCTGCTTTCGCCCAGCAGGCTGTTGGAGAACGGGCGTTCGGTGTCTTCTTCGCGCAGGATGGCAAATTGGGCCGGGGTCAGGCGTTCACGCCATTGTTCCGGGCTAAGGGTGATCTCGAATTCTTCGGTTCCGGCGGCTTTCATTCGGGTGCTGCCCAGCAAGCCACCCGCTGCGGCAAGGCCCAGTATGGCGGCTGTTCCGGATAAAAATGTACGTCTGCTTGTCATTGATTCGGTTCCTCTGGCTGAAGTTTCGCCAATTCATACCCTATTTTTTCCGGTTGCGGGGTCACATATTCTCGATCAGGCGTGACCGCTTGACCGAAGTCATGGCACCGGTGCTGGCTATGCATTACCCTTGTTTTGAAAGGGGAAAGCCAATGCCAGCCGCAAAAAACCGCGAAGAGCTATTGCTTGTCTTGCAGTCCGAATATGACAAACTGATGAAGACCCTTGAAGGAATAGACGCGAAGCGCGCGCAACTGGCCTCAAAGGACGACCCGGCAACCATCAAGGATACCATCAATCATCGCGCGCACTGGATCGGCCTGTATTTGGGCTGGGTTGCGGATGGCAAGGCGGCCAAACCGGTGCAAACACCGGCCAAGGGGGTAAAGTGGAACCAGCTAAAGGCCTATAACGCCACCCTGCGTGAGGATTCCGCCGTGCTGCCATGGGAACAGGTTCTGGAAACTTTTACGGCCGCCCACCAGAAGCTGACCGGTTTGCTGACCTCGATGGATAATGCGCAGCTTTACACCACCCACCTTTACCCGTGGATGAACAACTGGACGCTGGGGCGCTGGGCGGAATCCTCGGGGCCGAGCCATTACCGCTCGGCCAACAAATACATTCGCAAAATCCTGCGCGAGCACCCTCAGGACAAATAGCGGTTGAACACCTTGTCGGCCGGAATCAGGTTCTCGGGGCTAAGTTCGGTCACGTTGCGATGGCCGCAAAACGCCATGGTCAGGTCCAGTTCCTTGTGGATGATTTCCAGCACCTTGGTGACGCCCTCCTCGCCCATCGCCCCTAGCCCGTACAGAAACGCCCGCCCGATATAGGTGCCCTTGGCCCCCAGCGCCATCGCTTTGAGCACGTCCTGCCCCGAGCGGATACCGCTATCCATATGCACCTCTATGTCATTGCCCACCGCGGCGACGATCTCGGGCAGGATCTCTATGGCCGACAGCGCGCCGTCCAGCTGCCGCCCGCCATGGTTCGATACGATCAAGGCATCGGCCCCCGATTTTACCGCCAGCCGCGCGTCATTCGCATCAAGGATCCCCTTGATAATCAGCTTGCCGCCCCATTGGTCCTTGATCCATGCCACGTCATCCCAGCTTAGGGCCGGGTCGAATTGCTCGTCGGTCCATTTGGACAGGTTGTTCATGTTGGTGACGCCCTTGGCATGGCCAACGATATTGCCAAAGGTGCGCCGTTTGGTGCCCAGCATCCTCAAACCCCAGCGCCACTTGGTTGACAGGTCGATCATATTGCGAAGGGTCGGGCGCGGCGGCGCGGTCAGGCCGTTCTTGATATCCTTGTGGCGCTGCCCGATGATTTGCAGATCTAGCGTCAGTACCAGCGCGCTGCACCCCGCGGCCTTGGCCCGCGCAATCAGATTGGCGGCATATTCCTTGTCGCGCATCACATAAAGCTGGAACCAGAACGGCGCCGAACTATGCTCGGCCACATCCTCGATCGAGCAGATCGACATGGTGGACAGCACAAAAGGCACCCCGAACTTTTCGGCGGCCTTTGCCGCCTTGATCTCTCCATCCGCGCATTGCATCCCCGTCAGGCCGGTCGGGGCCAGCGCCACCGGCATGGCCACATCCTGCCCGATCATCTTTGTGGCGGTCGAGCGCCCCTCCATGTTTACTGCCACCTTCTGGCGCAGGCGGATCCGGTCGAAATCCGAGGTGTTACGCCGATAGGTGCCCTCGGTCCACGAGCCCGAATCGGCATAATCGTAAAACATTTTCGGCACCCGGCGCTTGGCCAGAATGCGCAAATCCTCGATGCAAGTAATGGCGGACATCCTGTTATCCTTTCGTGACAGCACAGATTTACGATTATTCCCAATCGCAATGATGGTCAATCGGCACATTCGCCCTTTCATTCCCAAGCAAAACCGCCTATATGGGCGACTTCGACCGGCGCTTACACCCTTGGAGGATCGCCGTATTTTAATTTTAAGGAGATATGCCAATGGCTGAGGAAAAAACCCTCAACGCGGCACTACGCGCAGGAACAGGCAAGGGGGCCGCCCGCGCTGCACGCCGTGAAAATCTGGTTCCCGGAGTCATCTACGGTGGGGGCGAAGACCCCGTCGCGATTACGGTAAAGTTCAACGAACTGCTAACCATGCTGAAACGGGGCCAGTTTCTGTCGACCCTGCTTACCCTGAAAATTGACGGCAAAGACCAGCGGGTTATTTGTCGCGGGGTTCAGCGCGATGTAGTCAAAGACCTGCCGGTACACGTTGATTTCTTGCGTCTGTCGCGCAAATCGCGCATCAACCTGATGATCCCGGTTGTGTTCCTGAACGAGGATACTTCGGTTGGCCTGAAAAAAGGCGGGGCGCTGGTTGTGATCCGTAACGAGGTGGAACTGAAAGTGACCGCGGGCAATATTCCCGACCATCTGGAGGTCGATCTGGCCGATGTTGAAATCGGTGATACCATCCACATGTCGGATATCGAGTTGCCCGAAGGTTCGCGCACCATGATCACCGACCGCGACTTTGTGATTGCCAATATCGCGGCTCCGACGATCAGCACCAGCGATGACGAAGATGATTCGGAAGCCGTCGAGGGCGAAGGCGAAGCAGAAGCCACCGAAGCGGAAACCGAGGAATAATTCCCTTTCCGCCCATAGCATGCTAGAAAAGCGCGCCAGAGGTTCTGGCGCGCTTTTTTGATAGGATATCGCGCATATGAAACTGATCGTAGGTCTGGGCAACCCCGGTTCGAAGTACCGCCATAACCGCCATAATGTCGGGTTTATGGCGCTTGACAAGATTACGGGCGATCACGGGTTTACCCCGTGGAAATCCAAATTCCAGGGTGAAATCGCCACCGGCCGTCTGGGGGGCGAACGCGTGGCGGCGCTCAAACCGGCGACCTTTATGAACCTTTCGGGGCAATCGGTGGGCGAGGCAATGCGGTTTTTCAAACTGTCCCCGGCCGATGTTATCGTATTTCACGACGAACTGGATCTGGCCCCCGGGAAATGCCGGTTCAAGACCGGTGGCGGGCATGCGGGGCATAACGGGTTGCGTTCAATCCACCAGCATATCGGCGAGGCTTATAACCGCGTGCGCATCGGCATCGGCCATCCCGGTCACAAAGACCGGGTGGCGGGGTATGTGCTGCACGATTTCGCCAAGGCCGATGATGACTGGCTGATCCCCACGCTGGAAGGCATGTCAGCGGGCGCGGCCGATCTGGTGGTGCATGCGAGCGGTGCGCCCGAAGCGCTTGTGCGCGCCTGTTCCTGGGCGGGCGAAGAGGGGCGGCTGGTGGAGGTCTCGCGCTATGCCGGCGGCACGGTACCGCTGCCGCTGGGGCGCCATTTCTGTGAGCGCCGCCTCAGCCTGACGGCGGTGCGGGTGGACCTTCTGGGCCCCGAGCCTCATCCCCGCTGGAGCGCCCGCCGGCGCCTTGCCAAGGCCCTGGAACTTCTGGCCGATTCGCTCCTGGATCTGGTCTTCACCGGCGAGAGCCGGTTCGAGGAACTGCCGCGGCTTCTGCCCGATCTCGCCCGCGATGGCCGCGGCGTGCTGGCCCACCGGATC
>JALXER010000107.1 GCA_027069385.1 Paracoccaceae bacterium | reverse complement strand
TGCTGGAAAGTGTGGAACTAACCGAACTGATCGGCCCACATGTCGCGCCCGCGCAATTGCTGGTCCGGCTGTTTAGCGAAGACGCGCCGCGCAGTTTTGACCCGCAGCGTATCGCATTTGGTTGCACCTGTGGTCCTGACAAGGTGAAACAGGCCATGTCGATCTATTCGGCCAAAGATATCAAGACTATGACCGTCAAGGGCAAGGTGACCGCCGATTGCCAGTTCTGCGGAGCCCATTACGAATTCGCCCCTGAATTGCTTGGCAAAGACGCCGCGCCCTAAGCCGGACCTCTCCCGCCCGTCGTCGGTGTTTTCGCAAGCGAAAACCCCTCCGCCGGTTGGGCCGGGCCCTCGGCTGACGCCATCGGGCCAATTTTTGTGGGTGTTCCCCCACAAAAATCCGGCGCTGCGCGCAGGCGAGCCTTGGCCACCGGGACACATCGCTTGTCGATGTTTCGCCGGCGGGGGGCTCAATGCCCCGCGCCCCCGAAGGCCACCAGGGGCCGGGGCTTGATTTATTGGGGAAACCGGCCATAGTGGGGGGATGAAGCACCTTTTCACGGCATTGTTCATCTGGCTGGTTGCGACACCGGTTCTTGCCTGCAAGACCGCGTTGATTCTGGCCATCGATGTTTCCAGCTCGATCGATATTGGCGAATACCGCTATCAGGTTGACGGGTTGGCCGATGCGCTGCAAACCCCGCAAATCATCAACGTTCTGGTGCAAGACCAGATCGCGCTGGCGGTGGTGCAATGGTCGGGCCATAACGAGCATTCATTGGCGATCCCGTTCCGGCGCATGCGCACCATCGACGATGTCAACGGGTTTCGCGAGCAGGTACGGATCATGCCCCGCGAGTGGGAGGCTTCCAAGACTGCCATCGGGGATGCGATTGATTTCGCGGTCGAGCAATTCTCAGTCGTGCCGGATTGCCAGCGCCATGTGATCGATGTGTCGGGGGACGGGGCGTCCAACGCCGGGGCCGAAACCTCGGATGCGCGGCGACGGGCGCAGGAACGGGGTGTAGAGATCAACGGTCTGGCGATCGAGACCGTGGGCAACGCGATCACCGCTTTTTACAACCGGTTTGTGCGCACGCGCGGCGGTTTTGTGATCACTTCCAGCGGGTTTAGCGACTATCCGCGGGCCATTCATGCCAAGTTGCTTCGCGAATTGATAAAGCCCAGTTCCTGACCATGCGGGCGCGGGTTACCCTTTTGATCGGGCTTTGGTTCGCGGGGCTGTCTGCCCATGCCCAGCAAGCCGCGCCTTATGACATGGCCGGTCTTGCCCCCGGGGCCGTGTTTGCCTGGATCACCAGCGAGGGCCGGCGAGAGACTACCTTTTTGGGTGTCAAGGACGGGCGCTATCGCTTGCGCGAGGTTGAAACCCTGGGCCAGTCAAGCGCAGTAACGACCTATTATCGCAACCGTCAGGGCCAGCTTTTAGCGCTGGAGGGCGAGGGCTATCGTCTGGAAACCATTCCGAACAATTGCGCGTTTGTGGCTGGTCCGTGTAATTCGCAGGTCAAGTATGACAGTGGCGCGGTCGAGCAATTGCAGGTGCATGGCCGGTTTGTGGGCGGCGCGTGGATTTACGACATCATCGACACCTACGGGAATGGCCAGCAAGCCAGACAGCGTTCGTGCAGCATGCGCGATGAAAACGCGATCATTATTGTCTCGGTCCGGCTGTACGAGGATGGCAGCCGGTTCTGGACCCGCCGGATAAAAGACGATTATGGCGCGCAGTCGCGTGCCTTGCTGGACCGGCTGATCAGCCTTTGCGAGGGCGAGGTATTGTCGAGCTAACGCAGGCGTGAAACGCTGTGGGCCGGTTCGGACGGGGGCGGCGCGTTGGCAAACCGGGCACCAAAGCTGCGTTTGGCAGCCTCGAACCGGATGAAAAACCGCAGGCTGACCAGCGAAACCAGCAGGAACAGCACCACGATGCCCTTGCCGGTGATCATCAACAGGCCAAATAGGTTCCAGGCAAACGGTTCCTGTGCAACCCGCGGGATAAAGGCATTCAGAAAAACGCTCAGATCGTTGACAGTATCGCCCAGATCCGCATCCATTTCCTGAATGGTAGCATCGGTGATGGCGGGCAGGTTGTGAAACGGGTCTTGGGGGACTTCTATATCCGAAATGGCCAGGGACAGGGTTGCGGCCAGTATCAAAATAGCCACAAGCATCACCAGCACCGCCAAGCCGCTGCCTTTGCCGATCCGGACCGGGTCTTTGGGGCTGAACTGGCGACGCGATGCGCCGGTGATCTGCACCCAGCGTCCGGCGCGGGCATCGTTGAACACCGGAAAATACCGGCCCGCAAACATGAAACCTAGCAACGCTGCCGCCGGAAATAGCGCAAATCCGGCGAAAAACATAACCACCGAGGTGATCACCATCCGGTCGGTCAGGAACGGCTTGGCATCGGGGCATTGCGGGCTTTGGAACGTATTGCGAATCTGTCTGACGTTATGATTGTCCAACACCTTGGAGATTTCACCACCGCTGGCCTGTTCGATCCAGTCCGGTGCGGTCAGATAGGCCGCTGCCAGTATCGCAAACAGGCCCAGCACCAGCACGGTTTTGCTTCGCCAGAACAGCCGCATTTCCGGCACATACCGGTTGCGCAGCATCCGCAGGGCAAGGGCAAACCCCCAGACCAGCAGGAACGGACCGGCAACGACGGTGCCAAAATAGATCGCCTGCCCCCCGAGCGAGAAAAACCGTTGCCCGATCAGAGCGTTGATCTGTGGCATCCCCTCGCAAAGCCATGCTTCAACGGGTTGATAGGTCGGAACCAGAATGTCGGCCAGATCCTGTAGGGCATTGATGCCGAAATACTGCACACCGAAAGCCAGTATCAGATAGATACCCGCGGCGATGGCCGAGGTGGCGATCACGCTGGTAAGGATTACGCGGATGAAAACGCGGATAGAGCCTGCCACGGGGTTCATGATTTGCCTGATTTACTGTAGGGGTTGCCGCTAGCTAGAAGGTCAGATCAGGAAATGCAAGAAAATATTCAACGCCCCCGCACAATTGCAGAGGCGTTTTGTAAGGGCTGGTTGCGCGCAGAATATTGCGCGCTTGGCCGACGTTATTGCGCCGTTTCAGCCAACCTTACCAGACGGATGAATTCGGAACGGTATCCGAACGGGTCATCGCCCTTGTTTGCCTGCGCCATTTCCAGCACATCGGCAAACCCCCAGTCGCCAAGCCGCGTATCATCGCGCAGCAACTGCCCGAATCCTGCCACCGCGACCGAAAATAGCGCCTCGCTGTCGGGGGTTACGTCGGGGTCATAGCGCACCGGTGTGGTGATCAGATTAGAGGTGCTCTCGCCCGGGTTCTTGTAGCGCAGTTTCAGGAATGCCAGCTCGCCATTGCCTTCGGGCAGCGGGTCCGCATTGCCATAGCGCAGCGGGTCAACACTGATCGCGGCAGACCCGACCGGGGTGATTTCGTAAATCGCCGTCACCTGCGTGCCTGCGCCGATATCACCGGCATCAACCGAGTCATTGTTGAAATCCTCGCGGTTCAGGGCGCGGGTTTCATAGCCGATCAGGCGGTATTCGGCCACCTCGGCGGGGTTGAACTCTACCTGGATTTTGACGTCCTGCGCGATGGTGAACAGCGCGCCGCCGATCTGGTCCACCAGCACTTTTTGCGCCTCGGCCAGCGTATCGATATAGGCGGCGGTGCCGTTGCCGTTCTGGGCAAGGGTCTGCATCAGCGCATCGTTATAGTTGCCCTGCCCGAAGCCGAGGATCGACAGGTAAACACCGGTTTCGCGCTTGGCCTCGATGTATTTCTGCAACTCGCCACGGTCCGAGATCCCCACGTTGAAATCGCCGTCGGTGGCCAGAATAACGCGCGAGGTGTCGCCGTCATCGGCCATTTCCTCGGCCAGCGCATAGGCCTGTTGCAACCCGGCTTGTCCGGCGGTGGACCCGCCCGCGCCCAGCCGCATCAGGCTGTTCAGGATCTTGCGAACCTCGGTTGCGGGGGTGGGTTCAAGCACCACCCCCGCCGATCCGGCATAGGTGACAATCGCTACTTGGTCATGGTCGTTAAGTTCACCTAACAGCAGCCGGAAAGACTGTATCAACAAAGGAAGTTTTTGCGGGTCATTCATGGAACCGGAGGTATCGATCAGGAATACCAGATTGACCGGCGGGCGTTCAGAGGCAGGAATATCATAGCCCTGAATACCGATATGCATCAGCAGGGTATCGGGGTTCCACGGGGTCGGGAACACGCTTGCCTGCGGGGCAAACGGGGCCTCGTCCGACTGGGGCGTGGCATAGTCGTAATTGAAATAGTTGATCATTTCCTCGGTGCGCACCGCCGCAGGGTCGGGCAGGTATCCGTTCAGCAGGGAACGGCGCACAAAGGCATAGGACGCGGTGTCCACATCGATCGAAAAGGTCGAAACCGGCTCAACTTGCGTGACCTTCAGTGGCGATACGGCTTCTCCGGCGAACTGGTCGTGACCACCTTCAACGGGGGGCTGATAGACCTCGGTATCGGTAATCGGGCTTTCATAAGGGGCCACAGCGCCGGCCGCGGCGTCAACCTGGCCGATCACGCCGCCAAGGACCGCACCGTCAAGGTTCCGCGACCGTTCCGCTTGCGGAGCTTGGGTAACCACCGAAGCAGGCGGGGCGGCAGGGACAGGGGTATCGGCCATGTCCTCGGCCAGAACGGCAGCCCCCTGACCCGAACCTGCCGCATCGTCGGCCTTGCCGGTCGGGGCCGGTGAGGCCGGGGTCAGGTCAACATTCGCGGCAGATTCGCCGCCTTCCTGAGGCACGGCCAGCACTGCGGGGCCACTGTTGACCTCGGGGTCGGGTTCAGGGCGCGGCACATAGCCCATTTCGCTATCCTGCGGACCAAGGTCGCCCTGGGTGGGTACGTTGGCGGTGGGGTCAAACGGTTCGGGGGTCGGGTCGGTCTGCTCGATAATGGGGCTGCGCGGGCCGGTATGGGGCGGTTTGGTATTCTGGATCATCACCACGGCAAAGGCAATCGTGGCAAGGCTGGCAGTGCCCAGCATCATCTGGCGTCCGGTCAATTTATTAAACATCGCTTTCAATCCTTCCATAAATCCGCGCCCCAAATCGGAGCGGTTATGGATAGGACGCACGTCCGGCGCGGTTCCTTGGAATTTTTCCGAATTTTTTTCAAACGCGGCCATTCCGGCGCTGATTGCAGCGCGTTTTGCCGCGTCGGACGGGGCGGGCATGTCGTCGCGCAGCAGGGCGGCGAGTTTATCGAGATCATCGGTCATTCCAACATCTCCTGTTCTTTGGCCATCAGGCGCAGTTCCTTTTTGACCTCGGACATGCGCCAACTGACCGATCCTTCGGACAGGCCCAGCACCTTTGCGGCGGCGGCGTGGGTCATTTCCTCGCCCAATACCAGCGCGACGGTTTCGCGCAACTCGGGCGAAAGGCGCGACATGGCGCGGGTCAGCCAGTTCAGATTCTCGGTTTTTTCAACGGCGGCCTGCCGGTGCATGATTTCCACATCCCCCCAGCCATCGGCAGCACGGGCGCGCGCGCCGCGTTTGCGCATCAGATCGCGCCCCGCATTGACCACAATAGTATATAGCCAGCTTTCAAACCGGGAATCGCCCCGGAAAGAGGCCAGTTTTTTTGGCAATGCTACGCATACTTCCTGCACGAGGTCCTCTGAATCCGACCGGTTGCCAAGGGTGCGATAGGCCACCCTGAACATCAGGTCATAATGCCGTTCCAACAGCACACGATACGCATCCGCATCGCCACGCGCCGCCCTTTGGGCCAGACTGTTGCTGTCGTTTTCCATAGTGTTCTAACCTTGGGACGCATCTCACGGTCCTATCCTTGGCAGAAATCGTGAAAAAGGGGAATAGCGAACCGTAAATCTACGGAAATTCTGGATTAACTGAACGGTGGTTCAATTTTTTACTTTACCCGCGACATTTTGTTGCTAAGCTGGCCAAAACTCGGAATCATAATTCCGAAATGGCGTCGATACGCGCAAGAATCAGGGTGATGGGTTGCGGCCCGATCAGGGAGGAAACAGGATTGACCAAGGATAATGCCTTGCCCGAGGGGCTGGACACGTTCCCCAAACTTGTGGCGCGTAATGCAAAGCAATGGGCCAACCTTCCGGCCTATCGTGAAAAAGAATACGGCATCTGGCAAAGCTGGACATGGGCCGAAGCGGCCGATGAAATCAACGCGCTGGCCATGGGCTTTGTCGCGCTGGGCCTGAACGAGGGCGATTATGTGGCCATTATCGGCCGCAACCGCCCCTATCTGTACTGGGCTATGCTGGCCGCGCAAATGGCCGGTGCCATTCCTGTGCCGCTCTATCAGGACGCGGTGGCCGAGGAAATGGCCTATGTGCTGGAGCATTGCGGCGCGCATTTCGTGGTGGCCGAAGATCAGGAACAGGTTGACAAGGTGCTGGAGGTGCAGGACCAACTGCCCAACATTTCGCAGATCATCTATTACGACAAGCGCGGCATGCGCAAATACGAGCATGTGCATCTGAACTGGTATGCGGATGTGCAGGCCGAGGGTCGCGCCGGTCATGCGCGCCTTGAACCGGTTCTGGCCGAACGTCAGGCCCGGCTTGATGAAAACAGCACCTGTGTGATGCTTTATACCTCGGGCACTACCGGCAAACCCAAGGGGGTTGTGCTGAGCAATGCCAATATCATCTCGGCCTCTATGTCGAGTTCGGAATTCGACCATCTGACGGCGGGCGATTCGGTGCTGGCCTATCTGCCCATGGCATGGGTTGGCGATTTCATCTTTTCGATCGGGCAATGCTGCTGGACCGGCTTTTGCGTGGCCTGCCCCGAAAGCCCCGAAACCATGCAGGCCGATCTGCGCGAAATCGGCCCGACCTATTTCTTTGCACCGCCGCGCTTTTTCGAGGGGCTGCTGACCGATGTGATGATCCGCATCGAAGATGCCAGCCCGATGAAAAAGCGGATGTTTCGCAAATATATGGCGCATGCCAAAAAGGTCGGCCCCGACTTGCTGGACGGAAAACCGGTCGGGTTTATGGACCGGCTGAAATACAAAATCGGTGATTTCCTGATTTATGCCCCGCTGAAAAACACCCTTGGCCTGTCGCGGGTGCGGGTCGGGTA
>JALXER010000106.1 GCA_027069385.1 Paracoccaceae bacterium | reverse complement strand
CTTTTCGGTAAAATACGGATCATGCCCTGCCGGTGAGGCAGTGATTGCGCAGCAATCGCGTTCACTGGCAGGGCATGATTCAAGACAAAGTCGAAACGCTATAGTAGGGTCATTCGGCCATCCCTTCACGGGGTGGCCGTTTTCTTTGGCTTTGTGCCTTGAAACCTTTGGCCGCAAAACTTATTATTGCCGCCTACGGCTCTGGCCGGAACCTATAGGAGAACCGGCATGGCCTGGACCGAAGATCGCGTTGAATTGCTGAAAAAAATGTGGGGCGAGGGCCGCAGCGCCAGCCAGATTGCGACCGAGCTGGGCGAAGTCACCCGTAACGCGGTCATCGGCAAGGTGCATCGTCTGGGCCTGTCAAACCGGCCCACCACCAGCAAGGCCACCACCAAGGAAGCCCCCAAAGCGGCCAAGAAACCCAGCCCCAAACCGGCGCGCGAAAAGGCCACGCCGGCCCCTGCCAAGGCGGCCAAACCCGCGCCCGAACCGGCACCGGCCCCGCAGCGCCCGATCCCGCGTCCGCGCCCGATCATCACGGCCGGCAAACCCTTGCCCCCGCAGCGTTCAGCCTCGGAGGTCAGCGCCGAAACGCTGGCCAACGTCAAGGAAATGGAAAAAACCGCCCGCAAGCTGACCCTGATGCAACTGACCGAGCGGACCTGCAAATGGCCAATCGGCGATCCGGCAACCGACGAATTCTGGTTTTGCGGCCATCCGGTCGAACCGGGCAAACCCTATTGCGAGACCCATGTCTCGGTCGCCTTCCAACCGATGAGCAGCCGCCGCGACCGCCGTTCCTCGCGTTAGCTATTTCTGCTTGAGATAGGCATCTTCGGCAAAATACTGGAATGAATCAGCGTTATGGATCGCGCCGTTCGGGTTGGTGCGCGCATAATTCATGCAGACCGGACGCGAATAGCAATTATCCGCTGTACTGCCCACCACGTTGAAATGGGTCATTTCATGAATAATCGTACCGGCCTTGGTTCCTGATTCGAAGACTTGCAGAAAAGTTGACGTGGAAAGCTCGGGCAGGTCAAAATAGAGCGGGCAGATGTAAACCGTCGATGGATCGTCGGGAAATACGTTGGCATACACATCCGCATCGCAGTTGTTTTCCCCGACCGAAGAGCAAAAAAACGTCACTTTGCTTACGCGGATATGCTGTTTCAACGCGGCCAGCGTGGTGCGCACCCGTTTTGCGCGGGCCAGATCCCACACGCCGAACCATGACCGATAGGCCCCGTTTTCGGGAGTAATCGACGTGGTGGCCGCTGAAATCGCATCAAAGGCCGAACTGAGCGCGGTTTCCAGTGCCGCGCGTTCATCCACCGTGCAACTGGCGTAATCGGCACGGGCCACACTAGACGCCGATAACAGCGCCACAATCAGAAAAACCAAACGAAACATAGAATCCTCATGCTATTTTTTTCATGGTTCAGGGTTTGATGGAAATTGTCAATCATTGCATAATAAAATGATCGCGATATAATCCCCCGATGGTTGAACAAGATGACTAGATGATAAAATTCAGTCTTAAATGTGGCAAAGGCCACCGGTTCGAGTCCTGGTTTGGCTCCAACGACGATTTCGAGATGCTCAAGTCGCGAAATCTGGTGACCTGTTCCATTTGCGGCTCCGATGCGGTCAGCAAGGCGATTATGGCACCGCGCATCGCGGCCGACCCGTCAGAAACCGAAAAACCCCTGTCCCGCCCCCAAACTCCTGCCGAGCAGGCCCTGCGGGAGTTGCGCCACAAGATCGAATCGGAATCGGAGGATGTCGGCACGGCCTTTGCGACCGAGGCCCGCAAGATTCACGATGGTGAGGCTCCGAACCGCTCCATCATCGGAGAGGCCAGACCGGAAGAGGCCAAGGCCCTTCTGGAAGACGGAATCGAGGTAATGCCGCTGCCATGGCTGAATAAAGAGGTAAATTAGCAACTGTCTTTTTAAGTGGTGTTAGAGACCCAAGTCTGGCGCGATTTGCAAAGTGCATTCACGATGGTGACGAGCTTTCTGGCAACGGCTGTGACAGCAACCTTATGGGGTTTTCCGGCGGCGC
>JALXER010000105.1 GCA_027069385.1 Paracoccaceae bacterium | reverse complement strand
CGGACCCAAACGGGATAACCGTTACGATTTTACCAACGATCGTATCAACTGGAACAAAGCCGCGAATAGGGGGAAAGCGGCTGTCCAGCGCGTTGTCGCGATTGTCGCCCATCACAAACACGCTGTCTTGCGGTACGATGACCTCCTCCATGAAATTGGCCCGTACCGGGCGGCTTAGGCTGGCCTCGGCAACCTGATAGGTCGCGCCATTCGCCAGCGTTTCGGACCAGATTTCAACCTCGCCGGGGTGGCCATTTCCCAACCAGTCGGCCATTCGGGTTTCAACAAAGGTCCGTTCAACCTTAACACCGTTGATCGTTAACGCGCTGTCTTGAATAGAGATCGAATCTCCGGCCACGCCGATGATTCGAAAAATATAGGACTGGTTGTCGTCACCAATAAACACGATTTGATCTCCGGCAACGGGGCCGGATTTGAAATAGTTCGCAAAAGTATCGGTAAAGAAATAATCCCCGGGCACCGTGGTGGGATAGTTCGCCATCGATACCTCGTAAAAGGGACGAAACGGGCGAAGGCGGGCGATGGCGGCAGTCTCGGCGCTTGAAAGAGGATCAGATTGCGCGATAGATTGAAGCGGGGTCAGGCAAAGGGTGATAGTGCCCGCTAATGCGGCAAAACGGGTGATTATGCTAAACATCCAGCCCCTCGACAAACTGCGCGTTTTCCTGAATGTACTGGAACCGCATTTCGGGTTTCTTGCCCATCAGGCGCTCGACCAGATCGGCGGTTTCGCCGGGGGTGAACTCGTCTACCGTGACGCGGATCAGGGTGCGGGAACCTGGGTCCATGGTGGTTTCTTTCAGTTGCGCGGGGTTCATTTCACCCAGCCCCTTGAAGCGCGAAACCTCGATCGGGCCGCGCGCACCAAGGCCCGCATCCAGCCATTCGTCGCGCTCGGCCTCGTCGCCTGCATAGACCGATTTGGCGCCCTGGGTCAGGCGGTACAGCGGCGGGGCGGCCAGAAACAGGTGGCCTTGGTCGATCAGCGGGCGCATCTGGGTAAAGAAAAACGTCATCAAAAGCGCGGCGATATGCGCCCCGTCCACATCGGCGTCGGTCATGATGATAATGCGCTCATAGCGCAGGTCGTTCACGTCGAATTTCAGCCCGGGCTGCACCCCCATGGCCTGACACAGGTCGCTAAGCTCCTGATTGCTCGACATTTTCTTGGATGCCGCGCCCAGCACGTTCAGGATCTTGCCGCGCAGGGGCAGGATCGCCTGCGTTTTGCGGTTGCGCGCCTGCTTGGCCGAACCGCCCGCCGAATCGCCCTCGACGATGAACAGTTCCGAGCCTTCCTGCCCGCCCGAGCAATCCGCCAGCTTGCCCGGCAGGCGCAGCTTTTTGGTGGCGGACTTGCGCTGGGTTTCTTTCTCGGCGCGGCGTTTCAGGCGTTCTTCGGCGCGCAGCACCAGATAATCCAGAATAGCCCCCGCCGATTTGGTATCCGCCGCCAGCCAGTTGTCGAAATGGTCGCGCACCGAGTTTTCAACCATCTTTTGCGCGGCCTCATTGGACAGCCGGTCCTTGGTCTGGCCGACAAAACTGGGGTCGCGAATGAAAATCGAAATCAGCGCACAGCCGCCGGTGGTCAGGTCGTCGCGCACGATGCTGGCGGCCTTTTTGTTGCCCACCAACTCACCATAGGCGCGGATTCCCTTCAGGATTGCTGCCCAAAAGCCGCTTTCATGGGTGCCGCCCTCGCGGGTGGGCACGGTGTTGCAATAGCTGTCCAGAAAGCCGTCGCGCATCGGTGTCCAGTTGATCGCCCATTCGACCGAGCCGGGCTGATCGAACTTTTCCTTGAACTCGACCTTGCCGGCAAAGGGCGCATCCGCATAGGTCATGGTGTTGCCCATCACCTCGCCCAGATATTCGGCCAGCCCGCCGGGATAGTGGAACGTGGCCTCTTGGGGCATATCGCCATCGGCCACCGCCGATTTCCAGCGGATTTCGACACCGGAAAACAAAAACGCCTTGGAGCGCACCAGATCGAACAGGCGCGCGGGTTTGAAGCGCAGCTTGCCGAATATTTCGGGGTCGGGGTGAAAGGTCACGGTGGTGCCGCGCCGGTTGGGGGCCGCACCGATTTTTTCCAGCGGGCCAAGGCAGATGCCGCGCGAAAACCGTTGCTGGAACACCTCGCGATTGCGGGCAACCTCGACCACCATACTGTCGCTAAGCGCGTTCACCACCGAAGAGCCGACCCCGTTTAGCCCGCCCGAGGTCTGGTAGGCGCCCTCGGTAAACTTGCCGCCCGCGTGCAGGGTGGTCAGAATGACCTCCAGCGCCGATTTGTCGGGGAATTTCGGGTGCGGGTCGATGGGAATACCGCGGCCATTGTCGCGGATCATCACTGCGTAATCCTCGAGCAACTCCACCTCGATCCGGTTGGCAAACCCGGCGACGGCCTCGTCCATGGAGTTATCCAGAACCTCGGCCACCAGATGGTGCAGGGCGCGGCTGTCGGTGCCACCGATATACATGCCCGGACGCTTGCGCACCGGTTCCAGCCCTTCCAGCACCTCGATGGAAGAAGCGTCATAATCGCCACCTGCCGACCCGGCATCGTTGAATAGATCATTGCCCATGGGATTTCCCCGATTCTGTCTGCTCGTTATTATCAGAACATTATGACAGAAAACCGTAAGGGTATACAACATCTGGGGTCTTGCCAATTTACCGCCCCACCTCTGGCCGTCGCCCTCCTCAGGGAGGCTAAAGCCCCCCTTCGTCGGGCGAGCTTCCTTGACAGGAAGCGCAAAAGGCAGGCTTCACGATTTAACAGTTAAGCGCTGGATAGGTGGCCGCCCCTGCACCGGTGCCACGCAACCGGATATCGCTTTGACGCCACCCCTGAAAGGGGTTCGCTTCGGGCGGGGGTCAATCCCCCGCCCGAAGCGACGGCCCGACAAGGTTACGCCTCCACTGTCACCACGCTGATTTCGCTGTGCAATGTGCGATGCACCGGGCAGCGGTCGGCGATTTCCAGCAGGCGCTTGCGTTGGTCGGCGTCAAGGTCGCCCTCTAACGTTACCACGCGCTTGAACTCGTCCACCTTGCCGGTTTCGGTGTGGCATTCGGCGCAATCGGTGGCGTGGATTTTGTTATGCATAATATCCACCGACACATGGGTTAGCGGCCATTTTTTGCGCCGCGCATACATGCGGATGGTCATGCTGGTACAGGCGCCCAACCCCGAGGACATCAGTTGATAGGGCGAAAAGCCCTCATCCGTGCCGCCATAGGCAATCGGCTCGTCGGCGATCAGGTGATGTTTGGGGCCGGCATCCACGTCTTGCTTAAAGCCCTTGGGATCGGCCTCGGACACCCGCACCACGCCTTCGGGCGCACCAATCGGTGCGGCGGGTTTGGCAAGGTCCAGATAGCGCGTCGCCCAGGTGGCAATCACATTGGCCGCGTATTCCGCATCGGCGGCCTTGCTGACCAGATGGTCGGCATTATCAAGGGTGATAAAGCTTTTGGGATGCTTGGCCGCGGTAAAAATCTCGGCGGCATTGTCGATCGACACCGTCTGGTCAAACGGCGCATGCAGCACCAGCAGCGCCTTTTTCATATGCGCAATGGCGGGCAGCAATTCAGCGGAATCGATATCGTCGAGGAAATCTTTGGTAATAGTAAACCCGCGCCCCGCCAGGCTGACCTGGGCCGAGCCGTTCTTGCGGATCTCGTCGATATGGCAGCCGAAATTCGCCGCCACGTGGGCCGGATCACTGGGCGCACCGATGGTGACCACCGCCTTGACCGAATCGATCTGTCCCGCTGCTTTTAGCACCGCAGCCCCGCCCAGCGAATGGCCGACCAGCAGGCTGACCGGATGGCCGATATCGGCCATATGCTCGGCCGCCTTGACCAGATCGCCGACATTGGAGGTAAAATCGGTATTGGCAAATTCACCTTCCGAGTGGCCAAGACCGGTAAAATCAAAGCGCAGCACCGCAATGCCCGCCGCCGCAAGCCGTTGCGAAATGCGTTTGGCGGCCATGATATCCTTGGAGCAGGTAAAGCAATGCGCGAAAATCGCCGTTGCCAGAATAGGGCCGTTGGGGGTGTCGAACAGGGCGGCCAGTTCCGCGCCGGTATGGCCGGTGAAGGTTAGTTTCTCGCTTGGCATGGGTGTGTCTCCGTTGTTTCGACCTAATGTAGGGCAAATCAACCTTGGCACAAGGTGGTGAAACATTGACAAACGACTTCGTGAGAAAACACCGCGCAAAATCCAAACAAACTTCGCCAGTTTGGCCTTTCCTCTGGCTGCAAAGCCCCGTAAACCCGTTTCCGGCCTATTTACATGACAGAGTCGGAGTGCAGGTGTTTTCAAAGCTGGTTCATTTACTGATGGGGTTGAGCGCCTTGCTGCTGCTTGGCGGGTTTGGGGGTGCCTATCATCCGGCAGGGGATTCGCTGTCGGTGTTTCGCCCCTATGCGCTGGCAGGGATCGCGCTGGCGCTGCTGGTCTATGCGGTTAGGCGGCGGCGGGTATTGGCGGTGCTGGCACTGGTGCTGTTAGGGGGCGGGCTCTGGTCGATGCGCACGCAGCTTGCTTCCCCCGATCCGGTCGATGGGCTGACTCTGTTGCAAAGCAACCTCTATTTTGCCAATGACGCGGGCCAACTAGTTGACTATGCGCGCCAGACGGCACCGGATTTTATTACCTTGCAAGAGGTCACCACTACCGCCATTCCGCAACTTGCGGCGTTGCGCCCCGACTATCCCTATCAGGTGGTGTGCCCGTTTTCTGGTGTGGGCGGCGTGGCGATCTTGTCCAGGTATCCGTTTGTCGGCCCGAACCGGCAGGGCTGTACCGAAGGGCTGGGCATGGTCTGGGCGCGGGTAGAACTGGCCGAAGGCGTGGTGACGGTGGTATCGCTGCACCTGTACTGGCCGTGGCCCCATGGGCAGGCTGCGCAACTGTCGCGCATTCTGCCTGCCTTGATGGAGCTGGAACAACCGGTCATTCTGGCCGGAGACTTCAACATGGTGCCGTGGTCAACCGTGCTGGCAAGCGCGCAGACCGCCACCGATACGCGGCTGATCGGCGGGTTGCGTTTTACCAAATCGTTGCTGGGCGGGCTGGTGCAATTGCCCATTGATCAGGTGCTGGTGCCGCGCGGCTGGCCGGCCTCGGCCATGCGCGGGCCAAAGCTCGGGTCCGATCACGCGTCGGTGCTGGCCGAATTTGTGTTTCCCGGTCCGGTGCGGACGCCTTGAACATGGAGTTTCCCGCAAGGATTGCAAAACTCGGTCGCGGGTGCTAGGCAGAGTTATGATTATTCGACTTACAGCACTGGTATTGTTGGCTGGCTGCGTTGCGCCTTCGCCCTCGGTTTCTCCTGTTCCCGCCGGTGGGGACATTCACGTTACCGCAAGATATAACGGACAGTCGGTCGCGGCGGAATGCCTGTTTGGCGGCCCCGCACTGGATGCGCGCGTTATCACGCCCGCCGCCATTCCCGACACCTCGGGCGTGGCCGGAGGCGGCATAATCGCGATCAAATGCACCTATCTGGGGGTGGTGATGCTGACCGACGCGATTCCGGCGATGGGCTTTACCGAGATCGTCGTCGATTTTGGCCGCACCTCGGGAATTCGCTTTTTCAATGCCAGTGGCGCAAAAGTGCGATAATGGGTCCTGACCCTAAAGATTGCAAATAGCGGTACAAAAGCGGTTGAACGCAGCGCCAGCCTTGCGACTGACATGGCGGGCGCGCAGGTGGCCGTGCATCAGGCCGTTTTCGATGGTCAAGGTTGACATGCCGCCCGCACCCAGAATTGCATGGTGATAGGCGGCCCCTTCATCGGCCAGCGGATCGCATTGTGCAGTCGAGATATGACAGGGCGGTAACCGGCTGAAATCGGTTGCCATCAACGGGAAGTATCCGGGGTCACTCGGGCGCGCTTGGCCATCAAGGCGTAAGCGTTCGAACACATGCAGCGCGGCGGCGGGCAGCAATGGTGCATCGGCGTGTTCGGCAAAGGACGGATATGCCCCCGGCGCTGCCAGCCATGGATAGATCAGCGCCATGCCGCTAACCTTGTCAGGGCGCAGATGGGCCAGCGCCGCGGCCAGCGTTGCGCCGGCACTGTCGCCCACCAACAGGGCGGGCGCGGGCTGTGCATCCAGCACCGCCAGCGAATCATCCAGCGCCGCCGGATGGGGATGCTCGGGCGCAAGCCGATAGGCCACGGCGCGCACCACCTGGCCGGTTGCCGCTGCCAGATCACCGCAAATACTGTGGTGTGTCTCCAGATCACCCAGCACAAACCCGCCGCCGTGGTAGTAAATAATTTGCGTTTCCCCCGCCCGTTCCGGCGTATAGACCCGCGTAGGCACACCCGCGACCTGCTGATCTGCCACCGCAATCCCTTGCGGAATGGGGGTATCAAAGCGCGCGCAGGTGGCACGATAGCTGTCACGCATTTGCCCGGCAGTCTGGTTTTCAGAGGCCATAGCCGCGCATTGCGCCACATAGGCACGGATTTCGTCGTCAAGCAGGACGGTGTAATCGGGTGTTTTCATGCGCGCACTTTGCGCAGACTTTCCCCGATTGCAACAATTATTTGAATCGCCCCTTGACCTTCCAGTCACTGGAGGCCCTATCTAGGGGAAACCAAGACAAAGGAATTGGGCGATGAACAGCGAATCACAGGCTCCGGAAGTGGAGATTTTCATTGAGGGCATGACCTGCAAAGGGTGTGCTTCCAAGGTTGAAAACGCGTTGAAGACTGCCGACGGGTGCGAGGATGCTGCCGTTGATTTGCCCAATGCCAAAGCCCGGGTGCGGTTTGACCCTTTGGTCACCTCGCCCGAGGCGCTGGCGGCGCTGGTCTCTGATCTGGGCTATCCGGCCCGGTTGGAGGCCGCGCAACAGATCACCTTTCCGGTGACCGGCATGAATTGCGGCGGGTGCGTGAAAAAGGTGACCGGTTTGATCGAGGCGGTTGACGGAGTGCAAAGCGCCGAAGTCTCGCTGGATGATGCGCAGGCCAAGGTCGCCTTTGACCCCGCCAAAACCGACGGCGCGGCAATCATGGCGGTTGTGGCCGAGGCGGGCTATCCGGCGGAATCCCCCGCTGAGGTCGAGGAAATTACCTTTCCGGTGACCGGCATGAATTGCGGCGGGTGCGTGAAAAAGGTGACCGGTT
>JALXER010000104.1 GCA_027069385.1 Paracoccaceae bacterium | reverse complement strand
CGCGCGCAGGGCGCGGGTTGGGCCGTGGCGGGCAGGGCAAGGGCGGTCAGGGTGGCGGCAAGGGTAAAGAGGGATTTCATCAAATGGTCTCCGAATATGGTTTCGGCCAAACTAGCGGGGCGACGCGCGGCGAACAAGGGATGATTTTATAGCGCGCCCAAACCGCCATCAACGCCCAGCGCCTGTCCGGTCATAAAGCTGTTGGCCGGATCGGCCAGAAACAGCACCGCGCGCACCACTTCGTCAACGCTGGCCAGCCGCTGCATAGGGATGCCGCGCGTCATATGGGTTTCGTGCGACTGGCTGAACCGGGCCTCGCCAGCCATGGCGGTGCGGGCGAAAGACGGGCATACAGCATTCACCCGAATGCCGCGCCGCGCATTTTCCAGCGCGGCCGAGCGCGTCAGCCCGACCACCGCGTGTTTGGTCGCGGCATACACCCCCAGCGTCGGCGCGCCGCCCAGACCGGCAGCCGAGGCAATATTGACAATCGCGCCGTTTTGTATCGCGCCAATCTGCGCCTGCATCCCGTAAAGCACCCCCATCAGGTTGACATCGACCACGCGGCGCGCGGTCTCGGGCGGGATATCCTGCAAAAAGGCCGGTTCGTGGACAATGCCCGCATTGTTGATCGCCAGATCAAGGCGGCCATAGCGTTCAACCGCCAGATCGACCAGCGCACCCGCATAGGCCGGGTCGCAAACATCACCCACCAGGGTTACCGCTTCGGGCAGGCTATCGGCCAGCGCGGCCAGCGCCGGAGCATCAAGGTCACCCAGCACCAGACGCGCCCCCTGCGCGGCAAAGGCCCGCGCAATGCCGGTGCCAAAACCGCCCGCCGCACCGGTCAGCAGGACAACGGTCATAGGTTGTTGAACAGGTTGATAGTGTTTTGCACCGACATGCCCCCGTCAAGCGGCAGCACCGCACCGGTCACATAGGCCCCGCCCTTGCCGCAAAGGTACAGGGTTGCGGCGGCGATATCCTCGGCATTGCCCATCCGCCCCAGCGGCACATTGGCGCTGACCTTGGCGGCCTTGTCGGGGTCTGCGGTGGCAAAGGCGGTCATTTTGGACGGGAAAGGCCCGGGCGCAAACGCATTGACGGTAATCCGTCGCGCGGCAAATTCATCGCCTAGAATGCGGGTCAGATGGATTACCGCCGCCTTGGAAGCCGCATAGGAATAGGCCCCCTCGGCCACCGGCACCGTGCCCATAACCGACGCAATATTGACCACCCGCGCCGGGTCCGCATCGCTGGCCGCCCTGTCCAGCAGCGGCAGCAATTCGCGTGTCAGGGTAAACAGCCCCGCCACGTTGACGTTCATCACCTTTGCCCATGCATCGAAGGGAAAACGCTCTATCGGGGCGCCCCACGAGGTACCGGCATTGTTGAACAGAATATCCAGATGATCGGTGCGCGACTTTACCGCCTCGGCCAGCGCAACCACGGCCTGATCCGAGCCGACATCGCCGCCAAACCCGACGGCGCTGCCCGGCGCATCCAGCGCGTTCAACTCTCCCGCGACCTGCTCGCAGATATCGCCCTTGCGGCTGGCGATCATTACATGCGCACCGGCCTGAACCAGCGCCGTCGCGATCATCCGCCCGATTCCACTGCTGCCGCCGGTAACCAGTGCGGTTTTGCCGTGCAACCCGAACAGATTTTCCAATTCCTTCATGCCGATCTCCTGTTTTCAGCGCTGTCAGGCACAATTTTGCCACATTCCGGACATATTTGTCGACTCTCTGTCTAAGCTTGAGTCGTCATGGAACTGTTTATCGCCCTTTTTGCCGGTGCTGTCGGGGGAAACCTTGCGCACGGATTGCTTGACCGGCCCGGTTTCGGGCTGGCGGGGAATACTGTTCTGGGCACGTTGGGCGGGGTGGCGTTTTTTGTCGGCGCATCGCAGATTTTCCCCAGCTTTGCCACCGCGATTATTACTTCGGTCGGCCTGCTTACCCTGACATCGGTGCTGATCCTTGGGGTAAGCGGCGGGGTGATAACGCAACTGGTGATCAGCCTGATATTCCAGAAATCCCGTCGGCAGGATTAATAGGTCCTGGGCCTTCTGTATCTC
>JALXER010000103.1 GCA_027069385.1 Paracoccaceae bacterium | reverse complement strand
AGGCGATGAACAGGGGGCAGGTGCCGCTTTGTGTGCCGGTTATTGCCTGTGTGCGCGCGCTTGCCAGCGGCACGCCGCTGGTGCTTTGCTTTGACGGGCGGGACCAGAGCAGCGAAAGCGCGGCGATGCTGGCGCTGTTTGGCAAGGGGGCGATCAAGGTTGATACCGGCGCGGGCGTGTCGCCCCGGGAATGGCTGACCGATCTGCTGGTCAAGGCGGAGATCATCGCGAAATCCGAAACCAGCCCGTTCCGGTTTCTGGATTATTACGACACCGAGGACAGCGCCTGTTATTTTGGCCGCGATACCGAATCCGAGACGGTGTGCAACCTGATTCTTTCGCAAGATACCGATATTGTCGGGGTGACGGGGGTCAGCGGCTCGGGCAAATCGTCGTTTTTGCGTGCCGGTGTGATCGGGCGTCTCGGGGCGGATGTGGCAACCTGCGTGGTGCTGCGCTCCAGCGATTTCGAGCCTTGCCCGATGGGCGCGCTGAAAACCCTTGCGGACCTGCTGGCAATGATCGGCGAAAAGACCGGCCATGCTGCCCCCGAAGCGCTGACCGCCTCGCTCAGGGCCTCGGGGTCAGCGGGGCGCGAAGAAGCGGTGATCGATGCGATCAAAAGCCTGCAAAAGGGCCGGGCGGCCCGTCTGGTGATCTGTCTGGATCAGTTCGAGGAAATTATTGACGAGTTGCATGACGGCAAAAATAAACCCGAATGGCGCGCGCTGATCGACGTGCTGCAACGCCTGACGGGCGCGGGGGTTTGCAAGCTGCTGTTTACCCTCGAAGACACCCGACTGGAGCGGTTCGAGGCCATGAAGGGCGAACTCGGGCTGGCGGGTGCCGAGCTGGTCAACCTGCCCCCGATTGACCGGTCCTTTCTGGAAACGGTGATTGCGGGGCTGTTCAGAACCAAGGGCTATCGCGTTGACAAGGGGCTGCTGACCAGCCTTGCGGATTCGGTTCTGACCCCGAAGCAGAAAAATTTCCGTGGCTCGATGATCCCGCTATTGTCGTTGAAACTGTCGCGTATCTATGAACGCCTGCAAAGCGACGCCGCACTGAACGCCCCCGATTCACAGGGCAGCAAGGCCTTTGACAAGGCGGCCGCAACAGGGGTGATTGATGACGAGGTGTTGGCGCGCTTGGATATCAGCCTTGATCTGGTCTCGGAAATCGACCAACTGGCCGAAGAAGCGTGGAATTCATGCAACCCTGAAGAAGACCATATCGGGCCATTCCTGCGCCCGCTGATCCGGGTATCGCCGGGCAATGGCGACGTGAATATCGTGCTGAATGTCTGCCAGAACCGGGCCTTCGAGGCCGATAACAAGTTCGATACGGCATTCCGTGATGCACGCCTGCTGGTCCCGGTCGGCAGCGGCCACCGGCTGGTGCACGAGGTGGTGATTCACGAATGGAAGCGGGCGGCGGCGTGGTTCGAGAAAGAGAACAAGGAATTGCGGACCGAGGCAGAATTCAGGGAAAAGGCGCAGCGCTGGCACCATAAGGGGCGGCCTTTGAAAAAGGTCTGGAAGAAAAAGAGACGGATCAGGGATGCGGCGGTTATTCTGGGCAACTGGATGCGCAACTGGGCGGTGGACGGGCACCGGATCGATGATGAAACAGACGCGAATCTGAAGGATTACTGTCTGGCGGTGTTCAGCCATGACCGCGCACCGCGCACCATTTTGCGCAATTCCGAAAAAGACAGCGCCCATGTGCATATTGCCGCGTCTTTCGGGATGGTCGATCTGCTCAAAAGATACCATGAATCCGACCCCGAATCGTTGCACCTGAAACGCAAGGATGGCGCATTTGCCCTGCATCAGGCGGCGTTCTCGCACCCCGAAGCGGTGGCGTTTTTGCTGGAATGCGGGCTTGATCCGCACATCCCCGAGGAAAACGGCCATATTGCGCTGACCGCGCCCAGTTTTGACAAACGGGTGGATGTTTTCGAGGTGCTGCTGGCCGCAACCGACCCGCAAAAAGCCATGAACCCAGGGGTTGTTAATCCGGTACTCAGCTTTGCCGCGACCCGATGTCCGGATATGCTGAAAAAAGCGGTGGCGGCGGGGTTTGATCCGAATTTTATCGGTAAATTCGATCTGTTGCCATTGCTGGACGCGGCCCGTACCGGTGACGTGGAATCCTTTGCCTTTTTGCTGGAGCGCTCCGACCCCGGGGCGGTGGATGTTAACGGGTGGAACATGGCGCACCGCGCGGCCGAGTCAAACAATGTCGGGGTGCTGGATATCATCACCACCACGCAAGGGCTGATTCCGCTGGCGGGTGCGGCAAACCCCGAGGGCTGGACCCCGTTGATGTTTGCGGCCTCCCGTCAACATGCGGACAGCATTGAAAAGCTGCTATATGCGGGCAGGCCCGAGGCAAAAAGGGATGACGGGTTCAGAGCGCTGCACCACGCCATTGCACCGATTTTTAACCCAAAGGCCCCGCTGGGCTGGCGCAAGAAAATAGCCGTGCGTCGCGCGGTGGCGGCGTTGCTGGAAAATGCCAGCCTTGATGTCAATGCGCGCACCAAAAAGGGCCAATCGCCCTATATGATGGCCGCGGCCGATCCGGACCTGCAAAAGATGCTGGAGGCACACGGCAAGTTCGACCCGCTCAGCCGCGAGAAAAACGCCTGGAATGCGCTGATGATTGCCGCGCGGAAGGGGGATGCCGACAAGGTCAATGCCCTGCTGGAACAGCCCGATACCGATCTGGCATATGTCGGGCTGGATGGCAATTCGGTGATGAACTGTCTGGTCAAGGGCAACTTGCCGGATATCTTTGAACGGCTTTGGGACGCGGCGCGCATTGATCCGTGGAATGAACAGGCGCAACGCTCCGGTTTGCTCGCAACCCTTGTGAGTAAAAAGGCGTGGCCGATGGTGACGCGCCTGTGCGATGCCGCGCCGGCCACGGCCAGCCCTGACGCCCTGAACAAGGCGCTGAACGCGGCGGCGGTGGCGGGGGCCGAACTGGACTTGTTCAAGAAACTGGTTGCGCTGGGGGCCAGGCCCTCGCAAACCACGCTGGTTGCTTCGGTGCGCCACGCCCATATCGCGCTGTGCCGCCATATGCTTGAATCCGGCGTCAACCCCGAGGTGGAAAACAGCTTTGACCGGCCGCTTTACGATCTGGCCCCCGATCATGCCTATGCGCAGGTCAAGGAACTGGTTGAAAACCTGCCCGAATGCAATCAGGCGCTGTTCGATGCTGCCCTGAAGGGCGACGAGGCCCGCTATACCGTCGAGCTGATCGCCAGCAGCTATCTGGAATTGCTGAAAACCGACGGTTTCGACCGGCTGCCTTACGAGGTTGCGCCCGATGCGTTTGCCGATAGGTTCAAAGAACAGTATACAAGTGAACTTGAAAAGAAGGCTCCTTAGATGCACCCATATTTTTATGGCCATAGCGAATGGCAACCGATTAACGACCCCGCCCTGTGCGACAAGATCCGGCGCATGATCGTTGACGTGGACACCCCGCCCGAGGGGCTGATCTGCCAAAAGCGCCCGCTGCCGTTTTATCAGGATACCGATCTGGTTCTGGTCAAAAGCCCCGAATGGGAGGTGAAAAACCTGTTCGTCTATTTTATCAGCAAGGGCGATACGCTGGTGCGCCTTGACGGCACCTCGCCGCCCCTGCACGCCTTTAATGCGGGCAATATCCGGCTGACCCCGGAAACTGCGCAATTCTATCTGGAGTTCTTTTGCTTTTTCGTGCGTGGCGAGGAAGGCCCGTTTCTGATCGTCGATTCGCTCGACAACCCCTATCTGCCCGGCTCGCTGCGCAAGCTCGATGATCAAACCGGCGCGCATTACGACGAACTGACGCGCCTGTTTCGCAAGCCCCGCGCCTATGAACCGGACGGGAACGGCAATTACCGCTATTCGGCGATGGTGTTCTATTCCAATGCGATGTTTATCGCGGATTTCCTGATCAAAACCGACGGGATGATAGAGATGAAGGGCGACGATCCGGTCATGGCCGATCTGCCCCACAAGATTGACGCGCCGATTATCGGGGCCAAGCCGCTAACGGTTGCCGAAACCGAAAAACCGCGCCAGTTCGAACCCGGGGACGGTCGCCGGATTGCCTATCACCAGTTGATGGGGCGCGGGCCGGGGATCGTGTTTCTGGGCGGGTTCAAATCCGATATGGAGGGCAGCAAGGCGCTGTACCTGCAAGGCTTTGCCAAGGCCCAGAACCGCGAGTTCCTGCGCTTTGACTATACCGGCCACGGGCAATCCTCGGGCGAGTTTACCGACGGCTGTATCGGGGACTGGGCGCGCGATGCGATAGATTTTATCCGCGCGCTAAGCAACGGGCCGCAGGTTATCGTCGGCTCGTCGATGGGCGGCTGGATTGCGCTGTTGCTGGCCCGCGCCATGCCCGAAAAGGTTGCCGGTCTGGTCACCATTGCCGCCGCGCCCGATTTCACCGAGGATTCGATGTGGGCCGGTTTTGACGCCGGTCAACGGGCAATGCTGCAGGAAAAGGGCCGCGTTGAACTGCCCTCGGAATACGACGAACCCTATGTGATCACCCGGAAACTGATCGAGGACGGGCGCAAGCATCTGGTGCTGCGCGACCCGCTGGACCTGCCTTTCCCGACGCGGTTCCTGCAAGGTACTGCCGATCGCGACGTGGACCCGTCGGTCGCGCTGCGCCTGCTGGATCACGCCACCGGAGACGACATCCGCCTGACCCTTGTCAAAGGTGCCGACCACCGGTTCAGCGATAAGAAATGCCTTGGCATTATCGGCGATGCGATTTTGCAGGTCAGCTAGACCCCATCAGCATTTCCAGAAACTCGGTGCCAAAGCGATAGGCGTCACCGGGCCAGCGGGCGGAAATATAGTTGCCGTCGCGCACGGTAAATCCGCGTTTCAGCTTTTTTGGGCTGTCGCGCAAGACCGGCGTCTGGGTCCAGCGGAAATCCTTGCGTTGCTTCAGGGCGGCGACAACCTCGTCCTCGACCGGGGTCGGGTAGGTCAGGTAATAGTCGCCCATAATCCGCTGGGTCAGCTTGTGCGCGGTCTTTTCCTGCACCTTGTGCAGCGCCGTGGTAATGCGCCCGTACAGCACCGATTTGCCGGTGTCGGGGTCAATGGCGCGCGCCGCCGCCACCACGCCGTGGCAGATCGCCCCCACCGGTTTGTCAGCCTTGAAAAACCCTACGATCGCCGATTGCAGCACCTCTGATTCCAGATAGGCCATAATCCCCGCCGCGTGGCCGCCGGGCAGCAACAACCCGTCGTAATCCTCTACCCTTATGTCATCATAGGAAATCGGGTTTTGAAATTCCGGCGATTCCAGCATCTCGGCATAGATTTTGCGCGCATCCTTGCGGGCGATCAGCAGGGGCCTCAGCACGCCGAAATATTCGCCTTTGAGCATATGCTCATCGGCCGCGCCCATCTCTCCGGTGTCGGTGGCAAAGGTGACATCGACCCCCGCATCGCGCAGGATTTTCCACGGAACCGCGACCTCGGTCGGGTCAAAGTCGGTGGTCGAGGTGGCAATCAGGGCCTTCATCCCAGCAGCACCCCGACGGCCACCAGCGCCAGCCCGATAAAGGCGGTGCCCAGCGAGGCGGTATTCAGCGCGATCAGCATTTGCATCCGGTCCTTGGTGTCCTTGCCCGCGTCGGCGTCACGTTTGATCTGCGTTGCCTTTTTGATGCTTATCCCAAGGCCGACCAGCCCCAGCACCGCCATCAGCACTCCGATATAAATCATGTATTGCATGTTGTGTCTCCGTTTGCCCATGCTTAAACCGGTGCGCGGATTTGCACAAGAGCACCCTTGCCGTTTGCCCCGCAACCCCCTAGGTTCGGGGCGAAATCCGACAGGCAACCAAGGAAAGAAAATGGACGAAAACGACGATATCCAGCAAAGCCAGTACCGCGTAACCGCCGGTGAGCTGCGCGCCTTTGTAGAACGGTTCGAGCGGCTGGACGCCGAAAAGAAAGACATTGCCGACCAGCAAAAAGAGGTCATGGCCGAGGCTAAATCGCGCGGCTATGACACCAAGATCCTGCGCAAGGTCGTGGCGCTGCGCAAGAAAGACCCCGCCGAGATTTCCGAGGAGGAAGCGGTGCTCGACCTCTATAAAGAAGCGTTGGGCATGTGATGTTTTCGCGTGCCGAGCTGGAGGCTGCCACCGAAAGGGTTCATGCCCGCATGGCACCGACCCTGCAATACGCCTGGCCGCTGCTAAGCGCAAAGACGGGTTGCGAGACCTGGGTCAAGCATGAAAACCACGCGCCCACCGGTGCTTTCAAGGTGCGCGGCGGCATTACCTATATCGACTGGCTCAGGCGTGCGTACCCCGATGTGACCGGCATCGTGACCGCCACGCGGGGCAATCATGGCCAGTCGCAGGCACGCGCGGCGCTGGCTGCGGGGCTGGACGCGCATATCTATGTACCGCACGGCAACTCGGTAGAGAAAAATGCCGCCATGCGGGCTTTTGGCGGGCAGTTGACCGAATTCGGGGCCGATTTTGACGAAGCCAGGGCCGAGGCCATGGCGCAGGCCGAAATCAACGGCTGGAATCCGGTGCCGCCCTTTCATCGCGAGCTGGTGCGCGGCGTGGCGACTTATGCGATGGAGCTGTTTAGCGCCGCGCCGCATCTGGATACGGTCTATGTGCCGATCGGCTGTGGCTCGGGCATTTGCGGCACCATCGCGGCGCGCGATGCGCTGGGGCTGAAAACCCGCGTGGTCGGGGTGGTGTCCGAACGGGCCATGACCGCAAAACTGTCCTTCGAGGCGGGAAAACCGGTCGCCACCAACTCGGCCGATACCTTTGCCGACGGCATGGCGGTGCGGGTGCCGGTGCCCGAGGCCTTGGCGGTGTACTCGGCGGGTGCCGAGCGGATCGTTGCGGTGAGCGAAGCACAGATTGCCAAGGCGGCGCGGCTGTATTTCAGCACCATTCACAACGTGGCCGAAGGCGCCGGTGCTGCGGCGCTGGCCGCCCTGATGGCCGAGCGCGAAGCCATGCAAGGCAAGGCCGTCGGGGTTATTCTGAGCGGTGGCAACATTGACACGGGCAAATACGCAACCCTGCTGGGGGGCGGCATTCCAACGCCATAGGGGGCACAAATGGACAAGAAAACGGTTTTGGTAACCGGGGCGGCGCGGGGCATCGGCCTGGCGACCGCCAAGCGGTTTCTGGCGGCGGGCTGGCAAGTGGCGT
>JALXER010000102.1 GCA_027069385.1 Paracoccaceae bacterium | reverse complement strand
AGGCCCGCTTAGCCAGCTTGCCCCCCAGCCGCTGGCCAACGCGCCGTTGAGCAACGCAAGGCAAACCGCACCGGCCGACAGGGTTTGTTCGACTTCGGGCACCGCGTCGCTGGGTTTGGGGGCGGCGACAACCGCAATCACCAGATCGGCGTCGGCGAATTGTCCGCGTGCCTTGTCGGCCTTTTCGGGCGGCAGGGCCAGCGCTGCGTATCGTGCCTGTGCCAGATCGGCCAACCGGTCCAGCGCCTGCCCCTGCAGCACGATAAAGCGCCATGGCTCCAGCTTTTTGTGGTCGGGGGTACGCGCGGCGATTTCCAGCAGAGCCTCTATTTCGGCGCGCTCGGGTACGGGCGTGGTCAGGGTTTTGGCGGGGCGCGAGCGGCGGGTGCGCAGAAATGCCAGCACGGGGTCGTTGCGGTCGGGCATGGGGGTTCCTTTAATCGGTGCCAAGTCTGGCCTGAATATGCTGGCGGGCGCGTTCGGCCTGCCCCTGCCAATCGGCGGTTTTCGAGGTAAACAGCGTTGCCTGCGATTTCAACACCGGTTCGCCGGACAGTATTTTCAGGTGGTTGGCGCGCAGGGTATCGCCGGTCGAGGTGATATCGGCCACCGCTTCGGCGGTCAGGTTCTTGATGGTGCCCTCGGTGGCACCCTGACTGTCAACAAGCTGGTAATCGGCAACCCCGTTGGCGCGCAGGTATTCGCGCACCAGATTGTGGTACTTGGTGGCGATGCGCAGCCGCATCCCGTGGGTGGCCCGAAAGGCCGCCGCCACCGCGTCGAGGTCGTCCAGCGTATCCACATCGACCCAGAATTGCGGTACCGCCAGAATAAGATCGGCATGGCCAAAGCCCATTGACGCGGTCTGGCTGACCAGCGATTGCCATGCGGGCAGTTTTTCCTGCACCAGATCCTGACCGGTCACGCCCATATGGATACGCCCTGCTGCCAGTTCGCGGGGGATCTCTCCGGCCGAGAGCAGCACCAGTTGCACCCCGTCAACCCCGCGCACCTGTCCGGCATATTCGCGCCCGGAACCGGTGCGTTCCAGTGTGATGCCGCGGGCGGCGAACCACGCAAAAGTCTGTTCCTGCAATCGCCCCTTGGAGGGCACGGCCAGTTTGAGCGGGTTCATAAGGTGCCTCGCAATGCCAACAGGGCCTCGGGGCGGATGATGCCGCCAACCGCCGGAATGCCGGTGCCGCGACCCAGTACGCGGGTCAGCGCGTCATAGCGCCCGCCCTGGGCAATCTGGGGCAGGTCGGGGCGGTCAGGCGCGGTAAAGCCGAACACGAAACCGTCGTAGTATTCCAGCGTAGTGCGCCCGTAAGAGGCCTCGAAGGGCAGGGTATCAGGGTTAATACCATGGCCGCGCAATGCCTCGGCGCGAGCGGCCAGCCGTGCCACCGCGGCGCCGCCCAGCAGGGTATCAAGCCGGTCAATGGCCGCGGACATACTGCCGCCAACCGCCATGATCTGTTCCAGCCGGTGCAGCTGTTCGGGGGGGATGGGGGGCGATTTGGCCTCGGCCAGCAGAATAGCGATGCGCGCATCCACCTCGGCCTGACTGCGCAGCCCGATCGCCGGATGCCGCGCGGCCATGTCGGCCTGTGCGGCAAGCATCGCACCCGCGCGGCGTTGCATCGTTTCGCCCGTGTCGGCATACCGGTCCAGCAACCGTTTAAACCGATAGGGCCGCCAGACGTGGCGCTTGAGGGCGGATTTGCGTCGCTCGTTGGTATCGAGCGCGTCAATCGCCGCCAGAAGAATGCCGATATCGCCGGTGACAGGGTGCAGGCCCAGCCCGTCCACCGCCTGCGAGATTAGCGCGAATACTTCGGCATCGGCCTGTGCCACATCGGCCCCGTCGAACAGTTCGAACCCGGTTTGCAGGTATTCGGTCGGGCGGTCGGTGCCCGGTTGCTGGCGCCGCCAGACCGGCCCGCCATAGGCATAGCGCGCCGGTTCGTTGCCGATCTGCATGTGCAGTTGCACCACCGGCACGGTAAAATCGGGGCGCAGCATCTGTTCGCCCAGCACCGGATCATGGGTGGTATAGGCGCGCGCGCGCAGGTCCTCTCCGTAAAGGTCGATCAGAACATCGGCCTGTAACAGCGCTTCGGGTTCGATCACCGATGCGCCCGCGCCGGTGAACAGCCCGAGCAGGCGCGCGCTTTCGTCCGCCAGCGCAGCACGGGTTGCCCCGATACGCCCACCGGTCAGATAGGCCCGTGCGATAACGGTATTTGCGCCTGCTGGCATTGGGGACTCCGAACCTTTTGTGTGTTAAAGGGTTCTTGCCCAACGGCGCGGCGGTTTCAAGCGGATAATGGCGGCGCGGGGCGATTTGGCGCGTTGCCGGAGGCGGTTTTGTGCGCGGGCAGGCATGGGATCACGTCTGTGTCGTGCTCTTGCACGCCAGTCGTATGGGGTGCGCCGATTGTGGCGCTCCAATTGTTCCAAGCGCAAATCAGCGCTTCATTGACCGAGATAAACAAGGTTTCCAGGCCCGTCCGTGGATCCGGTGCCGAGTTGGTAGCCCGGGATGATTGGCGAGGAGTTGCCATCCATGGTGTGGTCAAATCGGGTACAAGCCTTTAAGGATGCGGACAGGTGGCTGTTGCCAACCAGTAAAACACCACCGATATGTTCACGACTTTGGACTGGTCTGCTGACATGCCGGAACTGGAGAACCCCAGCGACCCTACCCAAGCCTGTTAAGCGCAATGCCAGATTAGGAGCAAGCGCTATCATGTTGCGCCCAGCGGTCAACCAGAACGCAGCACGTCCAGACGGGCGTGTCGGATGTCGCCGTCCCGCAGCCAAACGGATTGTTTTCGGTGGCCGAATGTCAGTTCGGACCGGTCTTTCGTAGGCTATGCTTACGGTGCTAATACCAAGCATATACCCCCTGGCCTCGCCTATTGCTCAGGGAGGCTAAAGCCCCCCTTCGCTCAAGGCGCGGTTTTCAGCAAGCTGAAAACCGTGCTGCCGGCGGCGGCGGCCTCACTGCGTTCGGTTCTGGAGCCACACGACGGGCAGCACCCGGATATGCAGGCGTTGCGCCATATAAGGGTTTTTGCCATTCTGGCAAAACCGGCACCCCCAAGTACCCTCGGGGGGTACGCGCATTCATGCGCGAGGGGGGCTGTGGCCCCCCTGCCCGCCGAACGAAGTGAGGCCATGGTGTCGCAACGCGTTTTGAAACTTGTTTCAAAACGCACCCGGTCTTGGGGCGCTGGAGTGGGGTGTTGATTTGGCGGTTATCCGGCGCGGGCGATCATTTTGCGGATTTCACCAACCAGATCAGACCGGCGGATTTCCATTTGTGCGGGCTGCGCTTTCCATTCCTCGTTGCTGGTAATACCCGCGGCCAGCGCCTTGCCCAGTGCCAGATCCTTGATCTGCACGACTCCCTTGGCTTGCTCGTCACCGCCTTCGATCACCGCGACGGGGCTGTTGCGCGCATCGGCATATTTCAACTGGTTGCCGAAGTTTTTCGGATTGCCCAGATACAGCTCGGCGCGGATACCCGCATTGCGCAACTCGGCGACCATGGTCTGATAGTCGGCCATGCGGTCGCGATCCATCACCGTAACCACCACCGGCCCGACCGACCCTTTGGCAACCCGTCCCTTGGCATCCAGCGCCGCCAGCAGCCGGTCAACCCCGACAGAGACCCCCGTTGCAGGCACCGCCTGTCCGGTAAACCGCTTGACCAGATCGTCATAACGCCCGCCTCCGGCGACCGAGCCGAACTGGCGTTTGCGCCCCTTTTCATCGAAAATCTCGAAGGTCAGTTCGGCCTCGTAAACCGGACCGGTATAATAGCCAAGGCCCCGCACCACGGACGGGTCGATCAGCAGGCGATCGGCCCCGTACCCTTGCGCATCGGACAGCTCGGCAATGGTTTCCAGCTCTTGCACGCCGCTCAGACCGGTATCCGAGCCTTGCACCAGCGCGCGCAGCGCATTGCAGGTTGCCCCGCCGCTATCGCGTCGCGCCGCCATGAACCCCATGACGATTTCCGCCTGTTCACCGCCCAGCCCGGCCCCGCCGGTAAAATCGCCGCTTTCGTCGCGCCGCCCTTCGCCCAGCAAGGACCGCACGCCGGATTCGCCCAGCCGGTCGAGCTTGTCGATTGCGCGCAGCACGATGCCGCGCCGGTCGGCATGTTCCTCGGGGTTGGCCGGGTCGAGTAGCCCGACCACCTCCATCACACCGTTGAGCACCTTGCGGTTATTGACCCGCACCACATAATCGCCACGCGCAATCCCGGCGTTTTCCAGCACATCGGACAGCATGGCGCAGATTTCCGCATCGGCGGCCATGGTCGGGGTGCCAACCGTATCGGCATCGCATTGATAAAACTGCCGGAACCGCCCCGGCCCGTGCTTTTCGTTGCGCCAGACCGGCCCGACCGCATAGCGGCGATAGGGCGTGGGCAGGTCATTGCGAAACTGCGCGTACACCCGTGCCAGCGGCGCGGTCAGGTCATAGCGCAGCGCCATCCAACTTTCATCTTCATCTTGCCAGGCGAACACGCCCTCGTTGGGCCGGTCCACGTCGGGCAGGAATTTGCCCAAGGCCTCGACCGTTTCAACCGCGCTGGTTTCCAGCGGATCGAACCCGTAGACGTGATAGGTCTCGGTAATCTTGTGCAGCATCGCATTGCGCGCCCGCACCTCCTCGCCGAAATAATCACGAAAGCCGCGAGGCGGCAGCGCCTTTGGGCGCATCACTTTGGGTTTTCTCTTGGCCATTTTCCTGCTCCGTTCCCGCATACCCGCCCCCCATAGCGCAGCCACGAGAGCGCTGCAAGTTTGAAGCGGCAGCCGCGCCTGTTAACCCTTCATTAACCATTCAGGCCCATAAGCAGGTGGCGGCAACGAATTGTTAACTGTTTTAGGGTGTTGGAAGGTGTTGCCATGACGATGCTGGTATATTCGCATAATGATCTGGGGCTTTCGAGCTGGCTGGATATTTTCTGGTCTTCGGCCTCTACCAGCGTTTCACCTACGGCTTCGCCCGATATGCTTGCCCTGAATGATGACGATCCGCTTTTCGAGGACGAGGGCGACGGCGCGGCCTCCTCGCAATTGCTTGATCAGGATCTGTCGGTGGACGGCGCGCCGGTTGGCAATATGGGCGACGTGGTGCAGCATATCGGCAGTTCGGCCGTGACCAACACCACCACGGGCGAAACCGGTTCCTTGATCGTTATCCAGATTAACGGGCAGATTGTCGGCTATGCCACTATGATCGAACTGAACCCCGGTGACGTGCTGGAAATCTCGCCCTGGATCGGCTCGGACAGCGCCACGCCTTATGCCGATCTGATCAACGGGCCGACCTGTTTTACCCGTGGCACGCTGATTGCCTGTCAGCGCGGGGCGGTCCGGATCGAGGATTTGCGCGTGGGCGAGCAGGTCTGGACGCGCGATAACGGCTTGCAGCCGCTGCGCTGGATCGGGCAGGCCGAGCATGCGGGCACCGGCCGGTTTGCACCGGTTTGTTTTATGAAAGGAGCGCTGGGCAATGCGCGGGTGCTGCGGGTCTCTCAACAGCACCGCATGCTGGTTGGCGGCTGGCGGGCCGAATTGCTGTTTGGCACCCCCGAGGTGCTGGTGCCCGCGCTTGATCTGGTCAATGGTGACACGATCTATCTGGACCCGCAGCCAAGCGTGACCTATTTCCACCTGCTGTTCGATCGCCACCAGATCGTTACGGCCAACGGTATTGCCTCCGAAAGCTTTGCACCCGCCGACACGGCCATTGCCGCGCTGGACCACCCCGCCCGCGCCGAGCTGTTTGCCCTGTTTCCCGAATTGCGCGACGGCACAAACGTACCATGGTCCGAGGCCTATCCGACCCTGAATCCGGCAGAAATAGCAGTATTGCAGTCCGTCACCGGACCCTGTTTGGAAAAATTGGAGAAATATGTGAAAAAACCGGCGGGTTTTGGCCAGAATCTGCACGATCAAACGTGCCATAGTTGAAGAATCGAACCGGATGTGCCAATACAGTTATATTATAAATAAATTACTAATTGATTTGCGACATTGCAATAAGGCGATGAAGCCAGTCAAGCGAGAGGAATAACTATGGCCGAGTCATTTTACATTTACACGCTGGATGATCTGGGGATCACTGATCCTGCTTTCGTGTTCACCGGAGGTCCGGCAACGGTTCAGCCGGGGGCAACGGGCGACATTCTGAACATGGACGACGATGATCCGTTGCTGGATACCCTGACCACAGGGGACGCATCGCAAGTGCTGACCTCGGATCTGACAGTGGATGGCGTTGTCGTCGGCTCGGCAGGGGATACCGTTAGCATCGGCGCAGAAGCCAGCGCGTTTGACTTGTCCACTTTTTCAGGCGGCAAGCTGGTGGCCATCATTGTGAACGGGAATCCGGTCGGGTTTGCCTCTACCGTAGAGCTGTCGCCCGGCGATGCCCTGCTAATCGGCCCGACAGATTTTACCCCCGGCGCAACCGATTATGCCAGCCTTGTGGCCTGCTTTACCCGTGACACCCTGATCCTGTGCGAACAAGGCGAGGTCGCCATTCAGGACCTGTCGGTCGGTGATCTGGTGCGCACCCGCGACAACGGCTTGCAGCCCATCCGCTGGATCGGCTCGCAAAAGGTTGACGGCACCAAGCAAGCGCCGGTGCGCTTCAAGGCCGGTTCGGTCGGCAATCAGACCGATCTGCTGGTTTCGCCCATGCACCGGATGCTGATCAGCGGCCCGCGCGCCGAATTGCTGTTCGGACAGGGGCAGGTGTTGGCCCATGCCAAGGATCTGTGTGACGGTGATATGGTGTTCAGCGAACCGGTGGAAAGCGTCGAGTATTTCCATGTGATGTTTGACGATCACCAGATTATCAGCGCCCATGGCTGTTGGAGCGAAAGTTTTGCCGCGACCAAACCGGCGCTCGATACGCTTGACGCCAAAACCCGTGATGAATTGCTGGAGATGTTCCCGCAACTGGGGCAGAACTGGCAGGATGTACTGCCAACGCTGGCCGGTCACGAAGCGGCGTTGCTGTCAGGCCGCCAGGGCGGGTAAAAAGACACCCAGCCCCACTATAACCGCATAAGCAGCGGCAATCAGAACCGCGCCGGCAGCAATGTCTTTGGCGCGTTTCACCGCTTGCGAATGCTCGGGCGACACCACGTCGCACAGGTATTCCACTGCCGTGTTCAGCACCTCGGTTATCCAGACCAGCGCAAT
>JALXER010000101.1 GCA_027069385.1 Paracoccaceae bacterium | reverse complement strand
TCGCCCGCTTTGGCGGCGCTCAGGTCGGCCTTCATCGCGGCGAAATCCACCCCGCAGGTGGCCTCGTCGAAATAGCGGTACTTGCCGATATTCATGCCTAGATATTTCAGAATGGCCTCGTGGTTGGGCCAGCTGGGGTCGGAAATCCATACGGTCGCATCCTTGTTGGCCTGCTGGATCAGTTCGAATAACTGGCGAATGGCACCGGTGCCGCCGGGGGTTTGGGCACCGGCCACGCGGCCGCTTGCCACCGCATCGCCCAGAACCAGATCGCGCATCGCGTCAACAAAGGTCAGATCGCCCAGCAGGCCGACATATTTCTTGGTGTCCTGCGTTTCGAGCAACCGCGCCTCGGCAGCCTTGACCGCGCGCATGACCGGTGTATTGCCTTTTGCGTCTTTATAGACTCCTACGCCAAGGTCCATCTTGCCCGGGCGGGTGTCGGCGGCGCACATGGCAATCAGTTCGATAATCTTGTCAGGGGCTTGTTGGGTCAGTTGTTCCAGCATGGTGCTGTTCCTTTGTGACTAGCGGGTTCTGGTTTCCTGCCGGACCGGTTCAAACCCGGCGGCTTGATACAACGGCAACGCCCTCGGGTGGTCCAGTGAGCAGGTATTCACGCTGACCTTTTCCACGCCGGGGCAATCCCACGCCATATGTATCGCTGTATGCAACAAATAGGTGCCAAGGCCAAGCCCTATTGCCTGCGGAACAAGGCCGAAATAGGCCAGATCACAGATACCCGCCTGTCGGGTGTCAAGCACAAAGAACCCCGCCGGCCAGCCGGTGCGGATCAGCGTATAAAGCGCCACCTTTTCATCCTGCACAAAGGCTTCGGCCTCGGCTTGGGGTATCTGGTGCATGTCCAGCCACTGATAGCCCTTGCCGACCGCATCATAGAGGGAGAAAAAGTACCACAAGGGCGGTTTTTCGGCATGCAGCAGCGCCAGCGGCGCGTGGCCGGGCTGGTGGGGCCAGGGATAGGTCGGGCGCGTGGTCATTTCCAGATAGGTTATGGTGTATTCCATGGTCAGCCCGTCTCTATGGCAAAGCCGTCATACATACCCCATTCGGTCCACGATCCGTCATAAACCGACCAGTTATTGTGCCCCAACCGCGTCATGGCCAGCGCCACGATACAGGCGGTTACTCCCGAGCCGCAGGAATTGATGATCGGTCTGGAGAAATCCACCCCCGCAGCCTTGAAAACCTTGCCGATTTCCGCGTTTGATTTCATCGTGGCATCTTCGTTCAGCAAATCGCCGTAATAGACGTTGATCGAACCGGGGATCCGGCCGCGACGCACGCCTTCGTGAATTTCCTCGACCTCGCCGCGAAACCGTTCGGGCGAGCGCGCATCGACGATCTGCGCATCCTTCAGTTTCACCGCCGAAGCAACCCGCGTTACATCGCAAATCAGCGTGGCATCGCGGCGCGCGGTGAAATGCCGGTCGCGAATGGTCGGGTGGCCCTTTTCGATCTCGCGGCCCTCGGCCTCCCACTTGACCAGCCCGCCGTCGAGCACCGACACATCGAGGTTGCCAAACAGCTTGAACATCCACCAGACCCGCGCCGCCGAAAACATGCCGCTTGAATCGTAAACCACGATCCGGTGCCCGTCGCCGATGCCCAGTGCGCGCACCTCGGAAATGAACTTTTCGACCGGCGGAACCATATGGGGAAGGTCCGAGTCGTCATCGGCGATTTCCTCTATGTCAAAGAAGCGCGCGCCGGGAATATGCTTCCACAGGTACTCGGCATAAACGTCGCATTTGTCGGTCACCGAGCGCAAACTACAGTCAAGGATTCGCACATCCGGCGCGTCCAGATGCGCCGCCAGCCAGTCGGTCGAAACCAGTAAACTTGATTCGTTCATCTTTTGCCCCTTACACTTTTCATAGGTCGTGGATAGCTTCGATTCACCCGATAGGCAAGGATTGCCGCGGTTCTTTTGCCGCCGCCAGATGTGACGCGAAATTATTAAGCTCTTTCAAATAGTTCAGTGACGCCCTTTGAAATAGGCGCTATTGCGCCCAACAATTGTTAACGAACATTGACTATTTTCAGGTATTGATTAAAAGAATGGTTAACAGTTTGACAAGTTTTTAGCGTTTAAGATCAAGAAGGCTAGGTTGATAGCTGCCAAACACCAACGAATGCGCATGAAAGCAAAATGTCAAATTACGCACAGACCCTGGACCTGACGGTCGAAGACAACATCATCACGACACGACAACGGGTATTGGCTCCGCTCATGAATGACCGCAATTACGGCGCGGCAATCGAGGTGCTGAACGACATTCTGGCTGCGCAACCCGAACGGGTTCAGGAACGCTGCGAGGTTGCCGGTTGTCATGCCAGAATTGGCCAGATGGACGCAGCGCATTATCATATCCACAAGGCCCTGTCTTTTGCGCCGGATGACCCCAAAATCGGCGCGCAGGCGCTGCAAATACTGCTTCAGGCCAACGAGCTTGAGGACGCGGTCGCCATCGCCAAAAGCTTTCTGCCCGATATGAAGGGCCACGCGCGGCTGGCAAGCCTTGCCACGACGGTGTTTTATCGCGCCAATGACACGATCAACAGCGTGATCGCTGCCCGCCTGTCGGCGGACCTGAACCGGGACAATATCGGCACCGTTGCCAAGGCCGCCGGCGTGCTGACCACGGCCGGTTATGCCAGCGAAGCGATCAAGGTGCTCGAGGATGCGGATGTGCTGTTATCCGAAGATGCCAGCGCCTATTTCGAACTGGGTCGGGCCGAATACTGGGTGAACAAGACAAGCAGCCCGGCATTGGACCATTTGCAAAAAGCGCACGAGCTTGCCCCCGAGAACGGGCGTATTGTCGACCTGCTGTTGCGCGCTTTATTGTCGCATGGCAAGGCGACCGCTGCGGTTGAACTGGTCGAGCAAACCGGCGTGTCGCTGGCCAAGTCCAGAAGTTTCAAATTGCAGTTTGCGCGGGCGCTGCGCGGGGCGCACCGGTATGACGAGGCCGCCGAGATCATGCTCGAGCTGGTTCGGGACGATCCGGACAATACGGTTTTGCGCCGTCAATGCGCGGCTGCGCTGGCGATTGCCGGTCGCGAGGACGAAGGGATGGCGGTGCATCAGGATGATCTGAAATCCCGCAGGGCCCGCCTGCCCGAGCGCTTTGTGCAGGGGCTGGCAGCACTGCCTGCGCGCCTCCACGAGGCCAAGATTCCGCCCCAGCGGCTGGAATGGGCCTATCGCAAGTTGCAGGAACTCGGCTCGGCCCCCGATGACCGGCAGGCATGGGAAGACCGGATCCGCTGGATCAATCTGGCTGATTATTACATTCTGGACTGGATCGAATGCGCCCCCGAAAAGGGCGAGGAACTGTTAACCCTTATCGATGGAATTCCCGAGGCAACACAAAAGGTTACCGACAGGCTGGACCCCGGTCAGGGGGGCTTTATGGTGACCTGTCATATCGGGGCTTTATTTGCCGGTCCGGCAGCGCTGGTTGCCAGCGGGCTTGACCCGTTATGGGTGGCCTCTACGCCGGTTATCAAGGACGGGCCGGGGGCTGGGCGGATCCTGTCGACCTCCAGCATGGATGAACTGGCATTGGCCCGGGCAATTCTGAACGAGGTCAATAATGGCCGGCTTGTTTCTATTGCTATCGACGGGGCCGGTGTTCCGAACCTGCCCAGACGCGCGTTGTTTGATAAACAGATCGGCCTGTCGGACTTCGTGCCGCGCACCGTCTACAAGACCGGCATCCCGTCTTTTGTGCCCATCTGCCTATGGAAAGGCGACCGAATTCACACCGATATCATTCCGCTTCCGCTACCGCAGGAAGGCGAGGCCCGCAAGGCCTTTGTCGAGCGATGGTTCGAGGCATTTCTTAACGAAATCGTCACAATCTTCAGGGAATATCCTGAAAACCTCAGGTTGAGTGGCGGGTTTTGGTCAGGTATAACGATTTAACCCTTGTTCTGTCCCGATACCCCCTGGTTGATATGTCGCACTGGAAATCAGAAATCTGTTCCCCATGTGCTGCCAGACCGGAAACGACGGAACGCAAGCATTCGCGCGTATGAACAGCATGCGCCAACTACAAGACTGGAGAAAACCGTGGAACTCAAGAAAATCGACATCGATGATAGCCGGAATATCGGCTATATCAAGGAAACCGATGAAACGATCGCGGTTGTGGGCTTGGGGTATGTCGGGCTGCCGCTCGGGATCGAGCTGTCCAAGAAATACGCCACGGTTCTGGGGTTTGACATCAGCAAGGCGCGGGTTGCGGAATTGCAGGACAATCGCGACCAGACCAACGAGGTCAGCACCGAAGCGATTACCGACTCCACTATCCGGTTGACCCATGATGAATCTGCTCTGGCGGATGCCACGGTCTATCTGGTAACCGTGCCCACCCCGATCGATGCCAGCAAACGCCCCGACCTGTCGCCGTTGCGCGGTGCCTGCCAGTTGATCGGCAAATACCTGAACAAAGGCGATCTGGTGGTGTTTGAATCGACGGTTTATCCGGGCGTCACCGAAGATATCTGCGCGCCGATCCTGGCCGAGGTGTCGGGGTTGAAGGCCTCCAGCGATTTCTGGATCGGCTATAGTGCCGAACGCATCAGCCCGGGTGACAAGGTGCGCCCGCTGACCAAAATCGTGAAAAACGTGGCCGGTGATACGCTCGAAACCCGTGCCCGCGTGGCGAAAATCTATGCCAGCATTATCGATGCAGGGGTTTTTGAAACCGCCAGCATTCGGGTGGCCGAGGCGGCAAAGGTTCTGGAAAACACCCAGCGTGACGTCAATATCGCCCTGATGAACGAACTGGCGCTGATCTGCCATCTGATGGATGTTCGCACCGTCGATGTGATCGAGGCCGCGGCAACCAAGTGGAATTTCACTCCCTACACGCCCGGGCTGGTTGGCGGGCATTGCATCAGTGTTGACCCTTATTATCTGACCGCCCGCGCCGAAGAACTGGGCTATCATCCCGAGGTTATTCTGGCAGGACGTCGGATCAACGACAACATGTCGCGCTATGTGGCGCAAAGTGCGATCAAGCTGCTGGCGCAAAAACCCAGCAGCATCCGGTCGGCGCGGGTTGGCATCTGGGGTATTACCTTTAAGGAAAATGTGCCGGATTTGCGGAATTCCAAGGTGATTGAGCTGATCGACGAACTGCGCTCTTTCGGGCTGACACCGGTCGCGCATGATCCGGTGGCCAACGCTGCCGAGGCCGCGTCGCTGGGGGTCGAACTGGTCAGCTATGCCGATATGGTCGATCTTGACCTTGCCATTCTGGCGGTGCCGCACGCAGAATATCTGGAAGAAATCGAGCTTTGGCGGCGTTTGGGCGATGAAGGTATCATGATGGATGTCAAATCGGTTCTGCGCAATGTTGAAAAACCCGACGGCGTCACCTATTGGTGTCTGTAAACCATTGCGGGGGTGCCAGTGTTTACCATAACGCCAGTCGGGTCTTGCCGGATCCACACACCGTTGCGGCTTGCCGAGAAGCCGTATGGGTTCAAACGCAATCTGGCCGGTGTTTACGGGTTTTCGCATAGTAGCGCCGAAGCGGTACAACAGGTCAGGTTCCTGCAAGGGGATTATGTGCCTGACAAACTTGTCTGGCCGCTGATTGCCCCGGCGCAATCGATGGCGACCCTGTTGGCCAAACCGCACGAACCCTCGGACCTTTATATTGTCGAACTATCATCGGCCAAGCGCATTTCTATCAACGGGGAATGTATCCAGCTAAACTACCTATATCGCCGCCATGATGCGTTTTTCAACGACAAACCCCGCACCCGGGCGTTCTGGGCATTGGCCACGCAGGGGGATCAGAACGCGATAGACGACTTCATCGCGCAAAGCGGGGTTGCCCTTGCGCCCGAGGATTTCGAGTTTTTACGAAAACTGCGATACGGGTTGACCACCGCCGATGAATTGTGCGCCGATGTGCGCTTTTTGCTCGACGCGCTTCCCGAGGTGCTGTTCGTCACCCATGTGGATGCGGCGAAACCCGACGGCAATCTGATTGAATCGCGCTCGGACTTTATTTCGCTGGTCAAATCGGTGGTTCAGGCCGAGGGGGGCACGGTCTATGACCCCACCGGATTGATGCGCGATTTCGGGCAGCAGAACGCTATCGAGGATCACAGCGAAGGCCTGGCCCATTTTACCGAGGATTTTTCGACCGCCGTATTTGCCGACTGGTACAAACAGCACATTTTCCCGCTGATCGAAGGGCGGGCATTTAGTGCCGGAACCGATGCCGCCAAGGCGAACCTGACCCGCGGGTTGTGGGGATTGCTGCACTGCAGTCCGGTTTCGAAGGTTGGTGCGCTCGTGGAAACCACACTTGAAGTGCTGGGGCCGTCGTCCGACCTGGTTGCGCTTCAATCCCGTTGCCTCGCCCGGACCGGCAACGCCGCGCAGGAACTTGAGGTATTGCGCACGGGCCTGAAGGATTACCCCGACAATCTGGAGATGCTGGAACAATTCGTGACGGTCGGGCTTGAAAACCAGCTTGGTCTGCAAGCCTTTGACGCCCTTCAGGCCTATCTGGAAACCGGTGCGCAGCCCCCCGTTTCCCTGATCAACACGCTGGCCAAGGGGCTGGAATCCGAAAACCATCTGTCACAAGCATTGGCCTGCGTGAAAATCGCCAATGCCGCCCTGCCGGAGACCGCCGATATTGTCGCGCAAATGGCCCGTCTGGCACTGGCGCTTGCCGATGACCCGAGCATCGAGCAGTGCAAAACCATCCTGACCGGAACATCCCTGTCGATTGATCCGGTTCTGAGCGCGAAAATCCTGCTCTGGAAAACCCGCACCGACGATTTCAAAACCTTCCTGCACCAACAGGGCGGGATCCCGCTAAGCGACTTTTTTCCGGTGCTCAGCTTTCTGGATGAACACGGGCAGGAAAGCCAGATCGCCAGGGCGATTGCCACCTATGCAACGCTGAACCCCGAAATTCTGAACCACGTTGTGACCAAACGCATTTTCGAAAAGTGGCGCGATAACCTGCAATCCGACCTTTCGCGGTCAAAGCAACTGGCGCTTCTGGAGCAGATTTTGCAACTGGACCCCGAACAACCCGCCGCCCGCAAGGCATTCGCCAGCCTGCAGCGCGAAATCCAAGTGCAGGTGCGCGCGCTGATCAAGGCCGAGGATATCGACGGGTTGGAGCAGCTTGCAGACGAGGTGGCAAAGCTTTCCCCGCCGTTGATCGAATATTATCTGTTCCGGTCGCG
>JALXER010000100.1 GCA_027069385.1 Paracoccaceae bacterium | reverse complement strand
AAGGCTCAGCACAAAATCGCGTTTGCTTTCATCCGAGATCACCCCGATCGCATTGGCCCCTGCTGTATTGATCAACTGGATGGCAAAGCTGCCCAGCCCGCCCGAAGCCCCCCAGACCAGCACATTCTGCCCCGGTTTCAGGGTGTGGGGCCGGTGGCCGAACAGCATGCGATAGGCGGTAGCAAGGGTTAGCGTATAGCACGCACTTTCTTCCCATGTCAGATGCTGCGGGCGCTTCATCAGTTGCTGTGCCTGCACGCGGGTAAACTGGGCAAAGGCCCCGTCGGGGGTCTCATAACCCCAAATCCGTTGGCTGGGTGAAAACATCGGGTCGCCGCCGTTGCATTCCTCGTCATCGCCATCATCCTGGTTGCAATGTACCACAACCTCGTCACCCACCTTCCAGCGTTTGACCTTGTCGCCCACCGCCCAGATCACCCCCGCAGCGTCCGAACCGGCAACGTGATAGTCGGCCTTGTGGATGTCAAAGGGCGAAACCGGCGTGCCAAGACCGGCCCAGACGCCGTTATAATTCACCCCGGCGGCCATCACCATGATTAGCACCTCGTGGCTGTCAAGGGTTGGCGTATCGACCACCTCTAGCTGGAAACTTTTATCCGGATCGCCGTGGCGCTCGCGCCGGATGGCCCACGCATACATTTTTGCCGGCACATGGCCAAGGGGGGGGATTTCTCCGATGGGATAGAGGTCTTTCAAGTCGGTCATGGGCCTGTCCTTCACAAAATTGACGCGCAACAATGTTGCGCTAATGGTGTGATTATTGTAATGACATTATCGGCCGGATCGCGCAAGCACTTTTTGTGCGGTGCAGCAATCTAGGTCGTGTGATGCGCAATGGCGTTGGCATAGTATTCCAGTACATCGCGGTTATCGGGGTTGAGCGAATACACGCCGTTTTCCTCAACCAGAATGTGGCGCATGGTCAGCATGCGCAGGCCCACATCCACCGCGTAATCCTCGTCTCCGCGCGGGATGTGGCTGTGAATTTTACGGGCCGCATAGGCGCGCAGCAGGTCATGGGCGGCGGCTTTTATTTCGATGCGCGACAGGGGGCGGGCTGATTCCAGCGTGATTTTGGCAATCAGCGGCACAGGCACCACCGGCACCACCCGCGCGATGGCCTGCATCAGGTCGGCACCCAGATCCGCCACGCCGTCAATCGGCGCTGCATCATCGCGCCCTGCCAGAAAATCGCGCAGGCTGACCGGGCAGCCAAAGCTGACCACCGCATAGCCCGAGCGATGATAACGCCCGGTAATACGCAGCCACATGCGATGGAAAAAGAACCGGAAGAACGACCCGGGCGTAAACCTGAACGCCTTTTTCCCGTCCTTTCCCCGTGCGGCCAACAGCACACGATCCTCTAACACGCGGTCGTAATTCAGGCCCACAGGCACGAACACCACATCGCGCGGCCCCTCGGGGTGGAAACCTTTGACGATATAGCTTAGCAAGCCCAGCTTTGCCTCGCCCAGCTTGCCGTCACGCGACAGCCCGCCTTCAGGAAATATCGCCTGCGTCACGCCGCCTTCGGTCGCCATTTGCACATAGCGTGCCAGCACGCAGCGATACAGGTTATTCCGCGATTTGCGCCGGATAAAATACGCCCCCATAGAGCGGATAAACCCCTGCAACGGCCAGAACCGCGCCCATTCCCCCACCGCATAGGACAGCGCCGAGCGGCTGGCTGCCAGATAGGTCACCAGCACATAATCCATGTTGGAGCGGTGATTCATCACAAACACCACGGTCGAATCCCGGTCGATATCCGACAGCGCCGTTTCATCCATATAACCCAGCCGCACCCGGTAAATCATCTGCGACAGCCACCGAGAGGCCCGCGCCGCAAAGCCGAAATAGGCGAAGGCAGAAAAATAGGGCACGATCTCGCGGGCATAGCGGGCCGCCTGTTCGGCCACCACCTCGACCGGTTCATTACATTCGGCGGCATGGGCCGAGACGGCCTCCATCACCACGGGGTCATGGGACAGGCGGTCGATCAGAATACGGCGGCGGGTCAGCTTGAACGGCTGGATTTGCAGTTGCAACCGTTTGTTCAACCGGTCAATCGCGCGGTTAAAACGTTTGCGAAAAAACCAGCGGACCGAGGGTAACAACAGCCGGTCCATCACCCCGATCAGGGCAAAAATGCCGCCGATCAGAGCCAGCCAGTACGGAATTTCGATATTGCTGCCCATTCGGGCAGGGTAACGGGTTTGACGGGCAATGCTATAGTTATTATCTGGCGTCAAATTGGTGCGGTTTGTAATATTATTGCTTGCGCATTTTATGTTGCAATGCAATATATGGGAAAACCAGTCCAGAGGCCCGCCATGACCGACCCCCAAAAAGACCGCCCGTGGTTGTTTCGCACCTATTCCGGCCATTCCAATGCCGCCGCGTCAAACGCGCTGTACCGCGCCAATCTGGCCAAGGGGCAGACCGGGCTAAGCGTGGCCTTCGACCTGCCGACCCAGACCGGCTATGACAGCGATCATGTGCTGGCGCGCGGCGAGGTGGGCAAGGTGGGGGTGCCGATCTCGCATCTGGGCGATATGCGCACCCTGTTCGACGCGATCCCGCTGGAGCAAATGAATACCTCCATGACCATCAACGCAACCGCGCCGTGGTTGCTGGCGCTGTATATCGCTGTGGCGGATGAACAGGGCGCCGATATTGCCGCCCTGCGCGGCACGGTGCAAAACGATATTATCAAGGAATACCTGTCGCGCGGCACCTATGTTTTTCCGCCCAGACCCAGCCTGAAACTGATCGGCGACGTGGCGCAGTATTGCCTTGAACACCTGCCCAAATGGAACCCGATGAACGTGTGTTCCTATCATTTGCAAGAGGCCGGAGCGACCCCGGAACAGGAGTTGGCCTTTGCCTTGGCAACCGCCACGGCGGTGCTGGATCAGGCCCGCGAGCAGGTCTCGGCGGATGATTTCCCGCGTGTGGTGGCGCGGATTTCGTTCTTTGTGAATGCGGGCATCCGCTTTGTGACCGAAATGTGCAAAATGCGCGCCTTTGTCGAGCTGTGGGATGAAATCTGCCGCGATCGTTACGGCGTTGACGACCCCAAGGTGCGGCGGTTCCGGTACGGGGTTCAGGTGAACTCGCTTGGTCTGACCGAACAGCAGCCCGAAAACAATGTGTATCGCATTCTGATCGAGATGCTGGCCGTCACCCTGTCGAAAAATGCCCGCGCCCGCGCCGTGCAACTGCCCGCGTGGAACGAGGCCCTGGGCCTGCCGCGCCCGTGGGATCAGCAGTGGTCGCTGCGCATGCAGCAGATCATGGCGTTTGAAACCGACCTGCTGGAGTTCGACGACCTGTTTGATGGCAACCCCGCGGTCGAACGCAAGGTGGCGGCGCTGAAAGCAGCCGCGACCGAGGAACTGGGCCGGATCGATGCGATGGGCGGGGCGGTGGCCGCGATCGAGTATATGAAAAGTGCGCTGGTCGAAAGCAACGCCGCACGGCTGGGCGCAATCGAGGCGGGCGAGCGCGTGGTGGTCGGGGTAAACCGCTTTGAACAGGGAGAGCCAAGCCCGCTGACCGCAGGTGACGGCGGCATCATGGTGGTGGACCCGGCGGTCGAGGCCGCGCAGGTGGCCGCCCTGCACCAATGGCGCAAGGCGCGTGACGAAACAGCCGTGCAAGCGGCGCTTGATGCGCTGCGCCGCGCGGCGCAGCAGGGGGGCAACATCATGCCGCCCTCTATTGCGGCGGCCAAGGCGGGGGTAACAACCGGCGAATGGGGCGCGGTGATGCGCGGTGTGCATGGTGAATACCGCGCGCCAACGGGGGTTTCGGCAGCGGTGTCGAACTCGGCCGCGGGGCTGGATGACATCCGCGCCGATGTGGCCACATGGGCAAAAAAGGCCGGACGGCCGATCACCCTGGTGATGGGCAAGCCGGGGCTGGACGGGCATTCGAACGGGGCCGAACAGATTGCGGTACGGGCGCGCGATTGCGGCATGCGGGTGATCTATGAAGGCATCCGCATGACCCCGCAAGCCATCATAGACACCGCCACGCGCGAACGGGCCGACATCATCGGCCTGTCGGTGCTGTCGGGCAGCCATATGCCGCTGATCACCGAGGTGATGGAGCGCCTGAAGGCCAGCGATCTGCGAGCGCCGGTTATCGCCGGCGGCATCATTCCGGATAATGACGCTGACGCCCTGCAGGCCACCGGCGTTGCCCGGGTCTATACCCCCAAGGATTTCGACCTGAACCGGATCATGAAAGACATCATAACCCTTGCCGCAACCCCCTGACCCGGCCCTTACTGCATTTTGACGCCGTTCACGGTGATGCTGAAATCCGGCCCGAACTCGACCACCGATTCAACCGTGTCTTCACCAGCGGGGCGGGTCAACATGCCGATGGCGCTCATGGCGGAAAACGAGATCTGGGGCGGAATCATCGGCAAATGGCCCAAGCTTTCGATCAACGCCTCGGTGCCGTGCAAGGTAAAGGTGAGCTTGCCAATCGGGTTGGGGATATCCCTATCACCCAGCTTGCCGCCCATCGGGAAGGTCACACCGCCAAGCCCCGCAAGACTGGCCCCGGCAAGGTTGACATTCAGGGCACCCAGATCAACCGAGATCAGCTCTCCAACCGGTGAGCCGTCCTGCGGGGGCGAGACATTTTCGTTAGCCAAATCCATCAGATCGACAAACATCCGCACCTTGGCCGAGACATCCAGCAGGAAATTGGCCGGATCGCGCGGCAAGGACCGCTCGGGATCAAAACTGTCCCACATTTCGTCATTCACCCGAAACTGGTCAACCTGCAGCATAAACCCCAGATCCTTGACATCATCCGACGCCCCGACCGGAATAACCATCGAACCCGTTACAGTGGGCGCTTCGACCTGCAACTCGTCAACCGGCAGGTCACCGCCCGAGGCCCCCACGTGCACTCCGGTCATTTTGACGTTAAAGCCGGCAGATTGCTCGGTAACAACCTCCGAGGCGTCGTAGGATTTGATCCCTACAGCGAATTCCCCATTCCCCTGCGGTCCACCATGTGAGGAAATCTGCAGATCGAATGTATCGAACGTAACCTCTGTTACACCCAGAATTTCGACAGGGCTGCGGACCCCGTTCTCGGGTAATAGAGGAACAATAACGTCAACATCCCTAACCATTTCCCCCACCGAGCCATCGATTTGCACCATTATCGGATCAGCCGAATCGGTAAATTGAAGGGATAGAAGCATCGAGCCAATCGCGAAATGCCCATCCAGACCAAGATGATCATCAGGTAGCGAAGTCTGGACATAGTCAAAAACAACATCGGTAAAACCGACTGAAAATTCATCTAGCCCGGGTACCCCGCTTACTCTGTCTGGATCAACACGCACTTCGGCAAGGGGCATATTGGTAACAAAACGGATGCCGTCACCTGAATCGCTGGCTTGTGTGGAATAGTCCGAAGTAAATTCAACGATAACAATTCTGGGGTCGCCGTACCATCGGGAATCGTTAACCGTGATAAGCATCAAGGGAGATTGGGTTATTTCGACCGTGCCGTTTCCGGTATTGCTCAGGCGCACCCAGTCTTCGGTTATTGCAATTGAAAAACCATCGGTATCCCTTTCCATTTTCAAATCATGCAGGATAATATCATTGCCCTGATGTTCCATCTCGCCATAGGTCAAGGGCATGCCGCTAATACGCATGGCTTCTTGACTGGCAAACAGGGCCTCGGCGGGCGTAACCGCCAAGGCGGGCATGGCGGAAAGGATGATTGCGGTGGTGGCATACAGATGTTTCATCGGGAACCTCGTTGTTTTAGCCCCGCAAGTATCCCTGTAAGTGTGCGCGCGTGCAAGCGTTCAATTGCCAAGCGGCGGGTTTTGGGCAATCCGGTTCATGATATCCAGCAGGGCGAGCGTAATTCCCGGCTCGGACATGGCGTGGCCGGAATCCGACAGGATATGTATTTCCGAGCCGGGCCAGGCCTTGTGCAGCGCATAGGCCACATGGGGCGGGCAAATCATATCATAGCGCCCCTGCACGATGTGCCCGGGGATATGGGCGATCTTTGGCATATCGCGCATGATCTGCCGGTCGGTTTCCAGCCAGCCGCCATGGCTGAAATAATGGTTTTCGATGCGGGCAAAGGCGCGGGCGTGGCGGGCGGCGGGCGTGGCCCCCTGTCCGGTGGAACCGATGGTTGCCAGCGTGTTTTCCCACGCGGTCCAGCCCTCGCAAAAGCTTTGGGCAACCGCCTCGTCCTTGCCGAAAATGCGCGCGCCGTAAGCGGTGATCAGATCCTCCCTTTCGGCCTCGGGCACCGCATGGGCAAAGCGCTCCCATGCTTCGGGCCAGAATTGCGCGCCTGCACCGCCATAGAACCAGTCCAGTTCGGCGCGGGTCATGGTAAAGATGCCGCGCAGCACCAGCACATGGACATGCGCGGGGTGTTTTTGCGCGTAAAGCAGCGCCAATGTGGACCCCCACGAGCCGCCAAACACGATCCAGCGCTCGATGCCCAGTTCTTTGCGGATGCGCTCTATGTCCTCGACCAGATCCCATGTGGTGTTGTGGTCCACACTGGCAAACGGGGTAGAGCGCCCGCAGCCGCGCTGGTCAAACAGCACCGCACGGTACTTGTCTGGGTCGAAATAGCGCCGCATCGACGCCGTGCAACCGCCCCCCGGCCCGCCATGCAACACCACCACCGGTATCCCGCCCTTGGCCCCCGACTGTTCTATATACAGCCGGTGACCGTCGCCCACATCCAGCATTCGGGTTTCATAGGCCGAACTGGCAGGATACAGGCGCGGGCGGGTGCTAAAAGGGCTGGCTTGTTCGGGCATGAGTCACTATCTGTTATGGAACCGCTTCAGCATCGCAGGTTAACAAGATGAGTGCAATGCACAGTAACAACACAATCGACCCTTCCGAAGTCGCCAAATTCGAGGCCATGGCCGCCGAGTGGTGGGACCCCGAAGGCAAGTTCAAGCCGCTACATATGCTTAACCCGACGCGGCTGGATTACATCGTCGGGCAGATCCACGCCCGTTTTGGTACCGACCGCGCCCAGCGTCAGCCCTTCAAGGGGTTGCGCATTCTGGATATCGGCTGCGGGGGTGGCTTGCTGTCCGAACCCATGGCGCGGCTTGGGGCCGAGGTGGTGGGGGCCGACGCGGCGGCGGGTAATATTCCGGTGGCGCAGGTGCATGCAAAACAGTCGGGGCTGGATATCGATTACCGCAACACCATGGCCGAGGCGCTGGTTGACGAGGGCGAACAGTTCGACGTGGTGCTGAACATGGAAGTGATCGAACATGTGTCCAACCCGCAGGC
>JALXER010000099.1 GCA_027069385.1 Paracoccaceae bacterium | reverse complement strand
CCCCCCGACAGCCCGCTGCCCCGCCGATGGCGCCGCCGGTTGCGCCCGCTGCCGCAACGCCGCCCGGGTCAACCGATGCGGCCCGCGCCTTTGTCGGGTCGGCCGGTGTTTCGGACATCACCGATGCGGAACTGGGCGCCGCAATGGAACGCTGCGGTGCAGCCTATCGGGTGATGGTCGAGGGCCTGCGCGATGTGCTGATGACCCGCGCCTCTATCAAGTCCGAATTCCGCCTTGGCCAGACGATGATTTCACCCGACGGCAACAACCCGATCAAGTTCTCGGTCAGCGGTGATCAGGCGGTGGCGGCAATGGTCAAACCCAATATGCCCGGCTATCTGGAGGCCGAAGCCGCCGCCAAAGAGGCGGTGAATGACATCAAGGCGCACGAGGTTGCGATGATGACCGGCATGCAGGCCGCGATCAAAAACCTGCTGAACAAGTTCGACCCTGCCGCCCTTTCGGAGCGGATGGACGCCAAAATGAGCCTGTTTAGCGGTAAAAAGGCAAAAAAGTGGGATGTTTTCGAAAAAATGTATGGCGAAATCGCGCAAGAGGCTGAAGATGACTTTCAGGCTCTGTTCGGCAAGGCCTTTGCAAAAGCTTATGAAGACCAGTTGCGCAAACTACGCTAAGATAGCGCGTAACAAACGGGAGATGGATAAAAAGTGTCATGGGATAACAAAGTCGTCTGGAGTGAGGGGCTGTTCCTGCAGCCGCAGCATTTTCAGCAAAACGACCGCTATGTCGAAGGGCTGGTGTCCGGTGTGGCCGGTGCCGTGGCCCCTTACATGTGGGGCGTCAATGAACTGACCATCGACGAAGAGCTGTTGCGACTGGGCAAGTTCACGGTGAAATCGGTGGCGGGGCTGACGCCCGACGGCGCGCCGTTCAACGTACCGCGCACCGAAAACCATCCGCCATCGATGCAGGTGCCCGAGGACATCAAGAATACCGTGGTTTACCTGACCGTCCCGACACGCCGGCACGGGGCGACCGAGGTTGATCTGTCCGGGGCCGAGCAATCGGCGGCCCGCTTTATGCCCGCCGAGATAGAGATCACCAATGCGGTTGGCAACCAGCGCAGCCCGACCACCCTTGCGGTGGGCAAGTTGCGGCTCGAATTTGCGCTGGATGTTGACGACCTCTCCGACCGGCTGGCGATTCCGATTGCCAAGATTATCGAGGTGAAATCCGATAACGAGGTTATTCTGGACCGCGGGTTCATTCCGTCCTGCATCGACATTCGCGCCTCGAACACGCTGGCGGATTTCGTGCGCGAGGTAGAGGGCCTGCTGAGCCATCGCTCGGATGCGCTGTCGGCGCGGCTGGTTGAATCGGGGCCGGCAAAGGCCGTGGCCGAGATTGCCGATTTCCTGCTGCTGATCGGGGTGAACCGGTATTTGCCGATGGTGCGGCACGTCTCGGCGTTGCAAAACGCCCATCCGGCCATGGTCTATCAATTGCTGATCGGGCTGGCGGGCGAATTGTCTACCTTTATGGATCCGGCGAAAAAGCCGCCCAGTTTTCCGCTGTACCAGCACGAAAATCTGGGCGCGACCTATCACGACCTGATGCGCGCCTTGCGCCAGTACCTGTCGGCAGTACTGGAACAGAATGCGGTGCAGATCCCGCTGGAGCCGCGCAAATACGGCATTTCGGTGGGCATGGTGGCCGACAAGCGCCTGCTGCAAGGGGCCAGTTTTGTGCTGGCTTCCAAGGCCGATGTTCCGCCCGAAACCATTCGCAAGCATTTCCCCACGCAGGTCAAGCTTGGCCCGGTAGAGGGCATCCGGCAGTTGGTGAACTCGGCCTTGCCGGGTATCGGGATGCGCCCGATGCCGGTTGCGCCGCGCCAGATTCCGTTTCATTCCGGCGTGACCTATTTCGAATTGGACCGCTCGGGCGATCTGTGGAAACAGCTGACCACCTCGGGCGGCTTGGCGGTGCATGTGGCCGGTGATCTGCCGGGGCTGGAAATGGAACTTTGGGCGATCCGCAAAGGGTAGAACATGATTGATGACGACGATCCATTTGCCGAAAGTACCGATACCGAAAAGACGGTCGTCAATCTGCGCCCGGGCAGGCGGGCACCGGCGGCAGCGCAGCAGGGGTTCGGGCAGCCGCAGCAATTCGGCCAGCCTCAGGCCGGGTTTGGCCAGCCGCAACAGCCACAACAACCACCCCAGCAGACCGGTGCGCAAATGCCGCCGCAACCGGCCGCGCGCGCGGCGGATACGCCTTTTGCCCTGACCGGCATGAACCCGCTGAATGCCGCTGCCAGCCAGATATTCGCGCTGATCGGGCGGATTCGCAATCGCGCGCAGCACAATGATCCGGGCGCGCTGCGCAACGCCGTGGTTGCCGAGATTCAGGAATTCGAGCGTCGCGCCATGCAGGCCGGTGTTCCGGCGCAAACCGTCAATCTGGCCCGCTATACCCTTTGCGCGACTATTGACGATGTGGTGCTGAATACCCCGTGGGGCGGGCGCTCTATCTGGACGACGCAAAGCATGGTTGGCACCTTTCACAAGGAAACCCATGGCGGCGACCGGTTTTACGATGTGCTGGCACGGCTGGAGCGCGAACCGGCAAACAATCTGGAGATGCTCGAATTTATCTATGTCTGTCTTAGCCTTGGCTTTGAGGGGCGCTTGCGGGTGGAAAATCAGGGGGCCGACAAGCATTTGCGCATCCGCGAGGGGCTGGCCCGGCTGATCCGCACCCATCGGGGTGATCGCGAACATGCCCTGTCCCCGATGTGGAAAGGGCTGAAAGTTGCCCATAAGGCGCTGAACATCTGGTTGCCGCTTTGGATTATCACCGGTGTGCTGGTGGTGGTGCTGGCCGGGGCGTTTTTCGGCCTGACCTATATGCTTAACGGCGATACCGAACGCTTGCAGGGCCAGTTGGCGCAACTTGGCCGCCCCTCTGCGATCGAGCTAAGCCGCCGCGCGCCGCCGCCGCCTCCGCCGCCGCCTGCGGTCGAAACCGAAGCGCGGCTGAACCGGGTTGCCGGATTTCTTGAACCGGAAATTGCGCAGGGCATTGTCGAGGTGTTCGAAAAGGGCAACACCCTGACCGTGCGCATCGCCGGAGCCACCATGTTCGGCCCCGGGCGCGATGTGCTGCAACCGGGTTATACCGAGCGCTTGCAAAAGGTTGCTGCCGCCCTGAATGACGAAGAAGGGATGATCATCGTGGCAGGCCATTCCGACAGCGACCCGATTTCCAATGCGCGCTTTCCCAACAATCAGGTGCTGTCTTTGCGCCGCGCCGAAGCGGTGATGGAGGTTATCGCAGCCTCGATTGACGACCCGTCGCGCCTGACCGCCGAAGGCCGTGCCGACAGCGAATTGATTTTAGATGAAAACGGGGTCGAGGACAAAAGCCTTAGCCGTCGTGTCGAAGTAATTTTGGTGAAATAGATCATGAATATTGGCGAAATACTCAGAAAGATATTCCGGTCCCGCTTTTTGCTGTTCATGTTCATCGCGGCGCTGTTCAGCGTGGCGATCTGGTTTGCCGGTCCGTTCCTGAGCCTGGGCGGCTGGGCGCCGTTCGAAACCATCACCCAGCGGCTGATCTGGATCGGCAGCCTGTTCGGCTTTGCGCTGCTATTGTACCTGTTGCTGTTCTGGCTGCGGCGCCGGCGTGAAAAACGTATGGCCCGCGAGATGCTAGCCGAAGAAGAAGAAGAGGTCGAGGACGCCGACGAAGAGGTCAAGGCCGAGTTGAAGGAAATGCGCAAGCGCATGAAGGATGCGCTGAAGGTGCTGCGCAAGTCCAAGCTGGGCGGGCGCTCGGTTTATCAACTGCCGTGGTATCTGATCATCGGGCCGCCCGGGGCAGGTAAAACCACCGCGATTGTCAATTCGGGCCTCAGCTTTCCGTTGGCCGACAAGATGGGCAAGGGGGCGCTGGGCGGCGTTGGCGGCACGCGCAATTGCGACTGGTGGTTTACCAATCAGGCCGTGTTGATCGATACCGCCGGGCGTTATACCACGCAAGACAGCGATGAAGAGGCCGATTCAAAGGCGTGGACCGGCTTTCTGACCATGCTGCGCAAGAACCGCAAACGCCAGCCAATCAATGGCGCGATTGTGGCGATTTCGCTGTCCGACCTGTCGATGCAGGATGAAAACCAGCGCAAGATGCAGGCCGACTCTATCCGGCACCGCCTGTCCGAACTGCGCGAAAAGCTGGGTGTGCGCTTTCCGGTTTATGTGCTGTTTACCAAGGCCGACCTGATCGCCGGTTTCTCGGAGTATTTCGAAAATCTGGGCCGCGAGGACCGCGAGCAGGTCTGGGGTTTTACCTTTCCGCTGAAACATGCCAAGCAGAAAACCAAACCGCTGGAGATGTTCGACGAGCAATTTCAGGCCTTGCTGGGCCAGATCAACAACCTGTCGCTGGAGCGCCTGCAACAGGAAACCGATTCCCAACGGCGCGGGCTGATTTCGGGCTTTGCGCAGCAGGTGGCATCGCTGCAAGGCGTGGCGCGCGATTTTCTGACGCAGGTTTTCGAGGAAAACAAATTTGAAAAACAGCAGCTTTTCCGCGGGGTCTATTTTACCTCGGGCACGCAAGAGGGCACGCCGATTGACCGCCTGATGATGGGCATGGCGCGTACCTTTGGCATTGGTCGTCAGGCGATTGGCACCGGTATGGGGCAGGGGCGTTCCTACTTTCTGAAACGGGTGCTGGACGGGGTGATCTTCAAAGAGGCGGGGCTGGTCTCGGCCGATGACAAGGTGGCGCGGCGCTATAAATGGTTTGTGCGCTCGTCAATTGCCGCGGCGGTTCTGGTTGCGGCGGGGATTGGGACGCTCTGGACGCTCAGCTTTATTGGCAACCGCGACATGATCGCCAAGGCCTCGGAACGGGTGGAACTGTATGACGAGCTGGCCAAGCCGATTCCGGTGTCGCCGATCGATGATACCAACCTGAATGTCATCGTAACACCGCTGAATATTCTGCGCACCCTGCCGGGCAATCCGGCGCAGGGCAACGTGGAACCCCCGCGAGAGCTGACCTATGGCCTGTATCAGGGCGAGGTCATCGGCAATCAGGCCAAGCTGACCTATCGCAACGCGCTGAATGAACGGATGTTGCCGCGGCTGTTGTTGCGGCTGGAACGGCAGATGCAGGCCAATCTCAACAATTCCACCTTTCTGTTCGAGGCGCTCAAGGTCTATATGATGCTGGGTCTGCAAGGCCCGTTAGAGGAAGACCTGGTCACCGGCTGGATGGCCGCCGACTGGGAAACCACCTATCCCGGTGAATCCAACGCGCAGATGCGCCAGGACCTGATGGACCATCTGGTTTCGATGATCAACCAGCCGATGCGTGAAATATCGTTGCACGGGTCGCTGGTGGCGCAGGTGCAGACCTTGCTGGCCGAAACGCCGGTATCGCAGCGGATTTACAACGCCATTATCCAAAGCCCGCAAGCCCGCGACCTGCCCGACTGGCGGGTGCTGTCCGAGGGGGGGCCGCGCACCGCAGAGGTGCTGATCCGCCCCTCCGGAGAGCCGCTCTCGTCAGGGGTAGAGGGGATTTACACCAAGTTCGGGTTCTACAACGTGTTCCTGCCCGCCGCGCTTAGCGTGGCGGAACAGTTGAAAAACGAAAACTGGGTGCTGGGCGAACGGGGCGAGAATCTGGACGATGAAAACGCCCTGACCCGGATCGCGCGCGAAGTGCTGGACCTGTATTATTCCGACTATAACAGCGCTTACGAGAAAGTTCTGGGCGATATCGATATCAAACCCATGGGCAGCATGGCGCAGGTGGTCTCGACGCTGGACATCCTGTCAAGCGGCAGTTCCCCGATCAAGAATATCATTCTGTCGGTGCAGAACCAGACCCGCCTGACCCAGCAGGACGGGCCGTTGAACCTTGACACGGCGCTGGATGATACCTCGCAATATGCGCAGCGCGAATTTATCGAGGCGCAGAACCTGCGGGTGCAGGCGCTGGTGCAGATCCTGCAAACCTCGTCTATTTCCGCCGGTCTGCCGCCACCGCCGCCACCGGGCACCCCGGTAGAGGAACGGTTCGACTGGCTGAACCGCTTTACCACCGGCGAGACCGAGGGCGCGCCTTCGCCGCTGGACAAGGTGATGCAAAACCTGACGGCGCTGTATCAGGAAATGAACCGCCTGTCGGTTTCGGGCAGGCCGGTGCAATTGGGCGACGGAGCGGCGGTTGATTTGCAAACCATGTTGCAGCGCCTGCCCGACCCGATGAAGCGCTGGGTAGCACAGGTCACCGCCGGTTCCAGCGATGTGCAGGTCGGGGGCGCGCGTTCCAGCCTCGATGCCAAGTGGAAGGGCGAGGTGCTGCCGACCTGCAATCGGGCCGTCAACAACCGCTATCCGTTCTTCAAAAACCAGCCCGCCGATATTTCCATTCAGGATTTCGCAAGGCTGTTCGCGCCGCAAGGGCTGATCGACCAGTTCTTTACCGCCAATCTGGCCGAGTTTGTCGATACCACAACCACGCCGTGGCGCTGGCGGCGGGTGCAAAATCAGGAGCTGGGCATCTCGGATTCGGTGCTCGCGCAATTCCAGCGCGCGGCGGAAATTCGCGATACGTTTTTCCTGTCGCCGGGCCTGCCGGTTTTCAGCTTTGACATGAAGCCGATCGCGCTGGACAGCAATGCGCGGCGCGTTGAACTGACCATCGAGGGGCAGACGCTCGAATATCGTCAGAACGGTGCCCAACTGGATACGCCGATGCAATGGCCCGGCGGTGGCGGCCCGACGCAGATTGTGTTCAAGCCCGACCGGCGCAATACCGAAAACGGTCGCGCTTTCGAGGGGCCGTGGGCGCTGTTTCGCATGTTCGATGCGGCGGTGCTGGATCGCACACCGGTGGCCGACCGCTTTCGGGTGACCTTTACCGTGGGCGGGCGGATCGCCATTTTCCAGTTGCGCCCCGGGCCAAACCTGAACCCGTTCCAACTGCCCGCCCTGAGCAACTTCCGCTGCCCGGGTTCGCTATAGCATGGGCGCGGGGCCGGGATACTTTGGCAAGATTCCCAATCTGGGGGATTTTTTCCGTGGTGGCGGCATATCGCGCCGGTTCGTGGCGGCATGGGACGACTTTTTGCAACAGGGATTTATGGCCAGTCGCGCGGCCATGGGCGCGGACTGGGTCGCGGCCTATCAAAGCGCGCCGATCTGGCGCTTTGCGCTGGGTGACGCGGTGATAAAGGGCGGCCCCTATACCGGTGTCATGATGCCAAGTCAGGATGCGGTGGGGCGGGTGTTTCCGCTGACGCTGGTCACGCCCATGGCCCCGCCCCGGGGCGGGCTGGCCGCAGACGGGTATTACCTGCCGCTTGAAGATACTGCAC
>JALXER010000098.1 GCA_027069385.1 Paracoccaceae bacterium | reverse complement strand
CGATACCTCTTGCCGAAGCGCGGCGACTTCCTCCATAGAGGCGTTATCCTGCGGGCTGAGCCAATGGGCCAGCGGTGCCAGACCCTTAGGCAACAAGGGCGCAATTTTCGGTGCAGCCCAGATGCCGATTCCGGCACCGACAAACAGAATCATCAGTATTTGCAGGCTGCGCGCCGCCAGCGAGAAATGGCCCTCTTCCTCGTCCTCGTGCGGGTCATCGGTAGGTGCATCGGTCTGCGCCTCGCCGTCTTGCGGAAGCTTGACCAGATCGGTCACCGGCTCATCCTGACCCGAATCGTCGTTTTTGTCTTTGTCTGCCATCTTGCCTCTTTAAGGTAACGGTATGTCCGTTTGATTATATGTGCACTTGCGCGCGCTATTCTAGGGGCTGCGAACCGGCGCAACAAGGATTCGAATGGTGTTTGCCATTATTTGTCGGCGGAAAGGAGCCGCAGGACCGCCGCCGCATCGGGGCTGGCGGCGATTTTGCACGGGCCAAGCCCCTGCAACGGCGCGGCAGCGGCGGGGCTGATACAGAACGCCGTCAGCGGGTGGGGCCATGCGTTTGCCAGCAGCTTTGCCGAGCGGGGCGAGAAAACCACAGCGTGCCGGATCCGGCCATCGGCCAAAAGGGCAAGGGTGGCTGCGTCCAGATCAACCGCCTGCTGGTCATAAATCGCTATGTGGTGCGGCGAAACCGGCGCGGCCAGATGCGCCCCGTGCAGATGCAGCACCTTACCGGGCAGGGGCGCGATCATGGCACGCAATGCAGCGGCGTTGCCCTTGGCGCTGAAGGCCTGAAACCCGAGCCGGCGCGCCAGTGCCGCCGTGGCATCACCCACGCAATAGGCCGGCAGGTCACGCCGCGCCCAGCGTCTTGCAAAGGTGGTTACGCCATTCCCCGAGGTAAAGGCCAGCGCCGATACATCGTTGAAATCGGGGGTGGCGGGCAGGTCGGTGATCTGTTGCAGCGGTGCGATATGGGGCGTGAACGCGGTTTGTGCCTCGACCAGCGTGGCAAATTCGCCCGCTTGGGGTTGCGGGCGGGTGATCAGCAGCGGCCTAGTCAAAAAAACCCTCGCCACCCTTGGCCCGCAATTCCCGTCCGGCCCGCGCACCGATTTGCGTTGCCTTTGCAACCGGGCCTTGCCAGACACCGGAAAACAGTTGCGAGCCATCGGGGCGGATGATCTCGCCGCGAAAGGTGATCTGGCCGCCGGTTATTTCGGCCAGCCCGCCTATGGGCGTGCGGCACGACCCGTCAAGCTCTGCCAGAAAGGCGCGCTCGGCCGCAGTGCGGATAAAGGTTTCGCCGTGGTGGATCGGGGCCAGCATGGCTGAGGCCGCGTTATCGTCAAGCCGCTGTTCAATCGCAATGGCCCCTTGCGCCACGGCGGGCAGCATGGTGTCGGTCGGGATCGGGTTGGCCAGATCGAAATTGCCCAACCGGCGCAGACCGGCGCAGGCCAAAAAGGTTGCTTCGGCCACCCCGTCGTCAAGCTTGCGCAGGCGGGTTTGCACATTGCCGCGAAATTCCACCAGCTTCAGGTCGGGCCGCATGGTCAGCAGTTGCGCGCGCCGCCGCAACGAAGACGTGCCCACGGTCGCGCCCTGGGGCAACTCGGCAATGCTGGTGTATTTGCGGCTGATAAACGCATCGCGCACATCCTCGCGCGGCAGGGTCGTGGCAATAACCAGCCCGTCGGGAAGCATGGTCGCCACATCCTTGAACGAATGCACCGCGATGTCGATACGTCCGTCCAGCAACGCCGATTCGATTTCCTTGGTAAACAGCCCCTTGCCGCCGATTTCCGAAAGCGGCCGGTCCTGCACCGCGTCGCCGGTGGTGTTGATCACCTGAATTTCAAACGCGGATTCGTCCAGCCCGTGGGCCTCCATCAGGCGGCGGCGGGTTTCATGGGCCTGCATCAGGGCCAGCGGCGACCCACGGGTGCCGATCTTTAGCGGGTGCGTATTGCTATATTGCGTGCTCATGCCATGGGTGTTACCCCGTGCGCATGGAACAGACAATCACAATTCTTGGCCTCGAAAGCAGCTGCGACGATACGGCAGCGGCAATTGTGCGCTCGGACGGGGCGATTCTGGCCTCGGTGGTGGCCGGTCAGGCCGAGTTGCACGCCGGTTTCGGCGGTGTGGTGCCCGAAATTGCCGCCCGCGCCCATGCGGAGCGGCTGGATATCTGCGCCGGAGATGCCTTGCAGCAGGCCGGAATGACGCTGGCACAGGTTGACGCCATCGCCGTAACCGCCGGTCCGGGGCTGATCGGCGGGGTGATGTCGGGGGTGATGTTTGCAAAAGGTCTGGCGCTGGGGGCGGGCAAGCCGCTGATCGGGGTCAACCATCTGGCCGGCCATGCGTTAACACCGCGCCTGACCGATGCGGCGGCGTTCCCCTATCTGATGCTGCTGGTTTCGGGCGGGCATTGCCAGTTTCTGGCGGTCGAATCGGCGGATACCTTTCACCGGCTTGGCGGCACTATCGACGATGCCCCGGGCGAAGCATTTGACAAAAGCGCCCGCATTCTGGGCCTTGGCTACCCCGGTGGCCCCTTGGTCGAGGCCGAGGCGGCACGCGGCAACTCCGCGCGGTTCGCCTTTCCGCGCCCGCTCCTGAACCGGCCCGATTGCGACATGTCTTTTTCCGGCCTGAAAACCGCGCTGCGCCGCGCGGTGGATCAACTGGTAGCGGATCAGGGCGGGATCAGCGTGCAGGATCGCGCCGATCTTTGCGCCTCGTTTCAAGCGGCGGTCAGCGATGTTCTGGCGAAAAAAAGCGCCCGCGCCATGGCGGAATTCGCGGCGCGTTTTGGCAGCACAACCTTTAGCGTCGCGGGGGGTGTTGCGGCCAATCAGGCCATCGGAGCGGGGCTGCGCAGCGCTGCCAGTCAGGCCGGTTTTGCCTTTGTCGCGCCGCCGCTGACGCTTTGCACCGATAACGCCGCGATGATCGCCTGGGCCGGTATTGAACGCTTTGCCAAGGGTGAGTTTGACGATATGAGCCTTGGGGCACGTCCGCGCTGGCCGCTCGACGGCCGGGCCGCGCCGATGCTTGGCTCGGGGAAAAAGGGGGCCAAGGCATGATCGGAATTATTGGCGGAGGGGCGTTTGGCTCGGCGCTGGCGGTGGCGCTGGGGCGCAAGGGTATGGTGCGGCTGTGGTCGCGCGGTGAACCACTGACGCGGAACTATCCGCAAAGCGTGGAAAAGGTGGAAAACATTGCCGCGCTGAAACCGGTGCGGGCGCTGTTGCTGGTGGTGCCGGCCCAGCAAACCGCCGCGTTTCTGGCCGATACGCCGCTACCCGATGTGCCGCTGGTGCTGTGCGCCAAGGGGATCGATGCGCAAACCGGCCTGCTGCAAACCCAGATCGCGGCCGAGTATACCGACGCGCCGCTAAGCGTGCTGACCGGCCCCGGTTTTGCCGACGAAATCGCCGCCGGTCTGCCCACGGCATTGACGCTGGCGGGCGGGGATGTGGCGCAACAGCGGCTGCTGTCCACCGATCGCCTGCGCCTGTACCGCACCGACGACATTACCGGCGCGCAACTGGGCGGGGCGTTGAAAAACGTGATTGCGCTGGCCTGCGGCATGGCCATCGGGGCCGGTCTGGGCGAAAGCGCCCGCGCCGCGCTGCTGACCCGCGGCTTTGCGGAAATGCAGCGGCTGGGCGTGGCCATGGGGGCCAAACCGGCCACCTTTCAGGGGCTTTCGGGGCTGGGTGACCTTGCCCTGACCTGCGCCAGCGCCACGTCGCGCAATTTTGCGCAGGGGCTGGCCTTTGGCAGCGGAAACGGGCAGACTGGCGGCACGGTTGAAGGGCTGGCAACGGCCCGTGCGGCAGCTATGCTGGCAAAAATGCACCGTGTCGATACGCCAATTACTGCCGCTGTGGCGCAGGTGGTGGCTGGTGAAGCATCGGTTGAAACCGCAATGGCCGCGCTGTTGTCGCGCCCGCTAAAGGAGGAATAACATGCAATACTGGCTATTCAAGTCGGAACCCAACACATGGGGCTGGGACGATCAGGTTGCCAAAGGCGACGCGGGCGAAGAATGGGACGGAGTGCGCAATTATCAGGCCCGTAATTTTATGCGGCAAATGGCGGTGGGCGATCTGGGGTTCTTTTATCACTCGGTCAACGAAAAACGTATCATGGGGGTGGTTCAGGTAATCAGACCGGCCCACCCTGACAGCACCACCGACGATCCGCGCTGGGAATGTGTGGATATCAAGGCAATTGGGCCGTTTCCCACGCCGGTCACCCTGCAGGATATCAAGAACGATCCGCGTCTGGCCGATATGGTGCTGGTCAGGAATTCCCGCCTTTCTGTGCAACCGGTTACGCCGCAAGAATGGGCGATGGTGTGCGAAATGGGCGGCTATGTGACATAGCGCCGGTTTGCCGCTATACTGTTCCGAACAACAACAAAAAAGGGGAAGCAAATGGAATGGATATCGGTACCGGTTGCAGCGGTGGCAGGGTTTGTATTCGGAGGGGTCTGGTATGGCACTTTGGCGAAACCGTGGATGGATGCTGTCGGCTTTAGCGAAGCGCAAATAAAAAGCGGAGCAGGCAAGAAGCCCGCCGCCTTTCTGGTCAGCTTGCTGATGCTGTTGCTTGTTGCGGGCATGATGCGCCATGCCTTTGTTATGGCGGGGGTCGAAAGCTTTGGCAAAGGGGCGCTTGCCGGGTTCGGAATCGGAGCATTCATGGCAACTCCGTGGATTGTGATCAACCACGCCTACGGGATGAAACCGTTCAAACTGACCCTGATCGATGGCGGCTTTGCCACCATTGGCTGCACTGTGATCGGGCTGGTGCTGGGCCTGTTCTGAACTGGACTGCGGGGTGGTTTCCCACCCCGCCAACCAGGGTTATTCAACCGTCAGAATTGTCCACATCCCCGAGGCATAATGCCCGGCGATATTGCAATACAACGCATAGGTGCCCGGTTCCAGCCGGATGGTCAGCGACCCCGAAGCGCCCGGCTCCAACTCGGCAACCTCGCCAAGATTGGCCCCGTCCGCATCTTCGTCCACACGGGCGGTATCCTCGTTATAAGGCAGACCGGCAGACATATCGGGCAGCGCGGCAACCACCATTTCGTGCTCTATGTCGGCCGAGCTGTTGACCACCTGAAAGGTTATCTCGCCCGCCGGAACCGTGGCCGAGGAAACCATAACGCCCATGCTGTCCATATAATGGGGCACATTATTGATGATCCGGTGGTCGGTAAAGGTTTCCATATTCGCGCCGGCATCCCAAAGGTCCACATGCACGGTGATCCCGTCCGGTCCGGCCATCGCCGGAGCCGCCAAAGCCCCTATGGCAAGGGTGGAAGCGGTAAGTGTTTTGACTAGACTTTTCATATTTCTCTCCTTGGTTTCATGATTGAACAAGAAGACAAGGCCCCCGATGCCAGAGTTGTTCCTTGACTTTGGGCAAGGCGCACAAAAACGTGATTATACGATAGAACAGATCGGCCATTATTAGCCTATGTCAAGCAAAAGAACGGTAATAACAAATCTATACTGTATATTACGCTATGGGCGTGTGCTCCGCATGCACCGCCCAAACCCATAGCAAGACGGAGGGGCAGTTGCGCAACCGCCCCTCCGATCCACCCACGCAAGGAAATCCTTGCGCCTCGCTCAACCTCGCGGCCAACTGCAATATGTGGGGGTGGCGGAACCTGCTGTTCCCGAACGGGGCTTCTGCCCAAACCTTTGTCTATGGGTAGCAAAGGGCGTGGGCGCGGGCAACTGAATTGCCCCTAAAATTTGATTCACATTAAAAAAGGGCACCCCGACAGGAGCGCCCCGTAGGGTGGGTGCTTGCACCCACCTTAATAGCGATAATGCTCGGGCTTGAACGGCCCTTCGGCGCTTACGCCGATATACTCGGCCTGCTCGTCGCTCAGCTTTGAGAGCTTCACGCCAATGCGCTCGAGATGCAGTTTGGCCACCTTTTCATCCAGATGCTTGGGCAGGATATAAACCTCGTTTTTATAGGTCCCGTCATTCTCCCAAAGCTCGACCTGGGCAAGCACCTGGTTGGTAAAGCTGGCGGACATCACAAAAGAAGGGTGGCCGGTGGCGTTGCCAAGGTTGAGCAAACGACCCTGAGAAAGCAGGATCATCCGGTTGCCCGAGGGCATTTCGATCATGTCCACCTGGTCTTTGATATTGGTCCATTTGTGGTTCTTCAGCGCGGCGACCTGGATTTCGTTATCAAAGTGGCCAATGTTACCAACAATCGCCATGTCCTTCATCTCGCGCATATGCTCGATGCGGATCACGTCTTTGTTGCCTGTGGTGGTCACGAAAATATCGGCGGAAGATACAACGTCTTCCAGCGTGGTGACCTCAAACCCGTCCATCGCGGCCTGAAGCGCGCAAATCGGGTCAATTTCGGTGACCTTCACGCGCGCACCAGCACCGCGCAGCGACGCGGCAGAGCCTTTGCCCACATCGCCATAGCCGCAAACAACAGCTGTTTTACCCGCCATCATGGTGTCTGTCGCGCGGCGGATACCGTCTACAAGGCTCTCTTTACAGCCGTATTTATTGTCGAATTTCGACTTGGTAACGCTGTCATTCACGTTGATCGCCGGGAAGGGCAGCTGGCCTTCTTCAAACAGTTGGTAAAGGCGATGCACGCCGGTGGTGGTTTCCTCGGAAACCCCCTTGATCGCGGCGCGGGTTTTGGTGAACCAGCCCGGGGTCTGGGCCATGCGCTTCTTGATCTGCGCAAAAATCGCTTCTTCTTCTTCCGAGGTCGGCGTTTCGATCAGGTCGGTTTCACCCGCTTCCACCCGCGCGCCAAGCAGCACATAAAGGGTGGCGTCGCCGCCATCATCCAAGATCAGATTCGCGCCTTCAGGAAACTGGAACGAACGGTCAAGATAGTCCCAATGCTCCACCAGCGACTGGCCTTTAATGGCGAATGTCGGGATGCCCGCCGCCGCCATGGCCGCCGCAGCGTGGTCCTGAGTAGAGAAAATGTTGCACGAGGCCCAACGGATATCCGCACCCAGCGCCACGAGGGTTTCCATCAGGGCCGCCGTTTGGATGGTCATGTGCAGCGAACCGGTGATGCGCGCGCCTTTCAGGGGTTTTTTGTCGCCGTATTCCTCGCGCAGCGCCATCAGGCCCGGCATTTCGGTCTCGGCAATATCCAGTTCCTTGCGGCCGAATTCGGCAAGGTTGATGTCTTTGACAATATAGTCCGTGGTCATGTGCGCGCTCCTGAGCGTAAATTCGATTGCAGGCAGATAGCATTGATGCACGCATAGTTCAACACGCGGTTGCGGGTTATTCTGTTTGCGCTTCGGGCGGCGATGTCGG
>JALXER010000097.1 GCA_027069385.1 Paracoccaceae bacterium | reverse complement strand
CCGATGGCGGCCCTGCAACCTTCGCCTGCGTGGCTAACACCTGGTCAAGGGCCGCGCGGTGATCGGGGGGGCTTGTGGCAGACCGGCCGATGCCCGCCACTTGCCCCGCCGCAATCAGGGCCAGCGACGGGCGTTCGAAACTGGCGTATTTCAGGCTGCTGGAGCCCGCATTCAACACCAGTATCGGACCGTCGGCACCCATCGCCCTAGCCCTGTTGCCGGCGCATGTCCGCCGCGTCGATACCCGCCACCGGCACCGGCGTGGTCATGGCGTCACGGCGGAACGGCTCTCCCATTTCCTGATTGAGCATCACCTCGATAAACGTGGTTTTACCGGCCTGCTGATCCGCAACCGCGGTGGCCAGCGCCTCGGTCAGCCCCTGCATGGTAGTTGCCACCACGCCCTGAACCCCGCAGGCCCGCGCGATACCGGCGTAAGAGACGTTGTAATCCAGCTCGGTGCCGACAAAGTTGTCGTGATACCACAGGGTCGTGTTACGCTTTTCCGCGCCCCACTGGTAATTGCGAAAGATCACCATGGTGATCGGCGGCCAGCCGTCGCGCCCGCAGGCGGTCATTTCGTTCATCGAGATGCCGAAGGCGCCGTCTCCGGCAAAGCCGACCACCGGCGTATCGGGGCGGGCGATCTTGGCACCCAGAATGGCGGGCAGCGAATAGCCGCAGGGGCCAAACAGCCCCGGTGCCAGATACTTGCGCCCCTCCTCGAAGGTCGGGTAGGCATTGCCAATGGCGCAGACATTGCCGATATCCGAGGAAATAATCGCGTCTTTGGGCAGACTGGCCTGAATGGCCCGCCAGGTCTGGCGCGGCGACAAAGCATCAGGCTTGGCGGCGCGGGCGCGTTCGTTCCAGTCGATCCCTTCGTCGGAATCATCCTCGTGATCCATCGAGGTCAGCGCCTGCGCCCAAGCGGATTTGGTCTGCGCGATCAGGTCAAGGCGGGTTTTGCGGCCTGTATCTCCGGCGGTATCGGACAGTTGCGCCAGTATCTGCTCGGCCACCTGCCTGGCGTCTCCGGCAATGCCCACCGTCACCGGTTTGGTCAGGCCGATGCGGTCGGGGTTCATATCGACCTGAATGATTTTCGCCCCCGTCGGCCAATAGTCGATGCCATAGCCGGGCAGGGTGGAGAATGGGTTCAGGCGGGTGCCGAGCGCCAGCACTACGTCGGCCTTGGCGATCAGTTCCATCGCGGCGCGCGAGCCGTTATACCCCAGCGGACCGGCAAACAGCGGGTGCGAGCCGGGAAAGGCGTCATTATGCTGATAGCCACAGCAGACCGGCGCATCCAGCCGCTCGGCCAGCGCCTGACTGACGGATATCGCGCCGCCGATCACCACACCCGCGCCGTTCAGGATCACTGGAAATTCGGCGTTTGACAGCAGGTCAGCCGCCTGCGCAATCGCGCCGGCCCCACCGGCGGGGCGTTCGAATTCGACGATCTGGGGCAGGGTGATGTCGATCACCTGAGTCCAGAAATCGCGCGGAATGTTGATCTGGCAGGGGGCGGACAGGCGTTTGGCCTTGGTGATCACCCGGTTCAGCACCTCGGCCATGCGCGAGGGGTCGCGGACTTCCTCCTGATAAGCCACGCAATCGGCGAACATGCGCATTTGCTCGACCTCCTGAAAACCGCCCTGACCCATGGTCTTGTTGGCGGCTTGCGGGGTGATCAGCAGCATCGGTGTGTGGTTCCAATAGGCGGTCTTGACCGGCGTCACAAGGTTGGCAATGCCCGGCCCGTTCTGGGCAATCGCGATGGCCATATTGCCCGAAGCGCGCGCAAACCCGTCGGCCATCATGCCGGCCGTGTATTCGTGCGCACAATCCCAAAAGCTGATTCCGGCCTTGGGGAACAGGTCGGAAATCGGCATGAACGCCGAGCCGATAATGCCAAAGGCATTGTCGATTCCGTGCATTTGCAGCACTTTGATAAAGGCTTCTTCAGTGGTCATTTTCATCGGGTTGCTCCTGATCCTGAATGGGGGTCGGGTTTTGTATGGGGGCAAGCCAGGACCCGCGATAGGGCCAGTTTTGCGATCACGCTAGGGCCAGAGCGCGACGGATTGCCAAGATACCCGTTCCCTCCGTTTCTTGTATGCGCGCTGTCGCCTGCGCCAGTGGTTCAATGGTAACGGACATGGTGTTTGCGGTGGCGTGCAGCAGGTCGGTTGCGTTGCGCATGATGCCCACATGACCGGGCCAAAACACCAGATCTCCGCGCTGCAAATCGGCAGGATCGCGCAGTTTGGTGCCGATTTGCCCGACCTGCGCGCCGGAATCGCGCGGCACAAGCTGACCAGCGGCCCCCATCGATAGCTGCACCAGCGCCGAGCAATCCAGCCCGAGGCTGGAGCGCCCGCCCCACAGATAGGGGATGCCGATGAACCGTTCGGCCTCGGCTACGAAATCGGCGGCGGTTTGCGTGGTCAGGTGGCGGGCAAAGATATACCCGACCGGCGTTTGCGCCCAGTCGCCCTGCATATCGGCGCTGACCAACGCGCCATAGGGCAACCGCAGCTTGGGCGCCGATTTCAGGTCGGGTTCGGTGTAGGCATAGGTCGCCAGTGCCGCCACCCGATGGGTCGGCGTTTGATCCGGCCCCAGCGATTCGTTGCGCAGCCAGCCGTGATAGCCACAGGCGGTAACCCCGTGGCTGAACTCGCCGCGCACCTGATCGATTTGGAAGGCTTCTCCGAAAAGCAGTTGCGAATCCAGCCCGCCATCGACCGAGCGACGCAGATCGGCTACCGGTATGACAACCCGAGCCAGCGTCATGAAAACAGCTCTTTGACCACGCGCAACATGGCGCGGGTGGACATGGCCTCGCCGCCTTTTGGCCGGCCCGGTTTGGCGACCGGAGTCCAGCCGTACAGGTCCAGATGCACAAAGCGGGCGGCCTGGTCAACAAAGCGACGCAGGAACAGCGCCGCGGTAATCGCTCCGGCCATGCCCCCCGAGGGCGCGTTGTCCAGGTCGGCAATTGCGGGTTCGATCAGCGGCTCATAGGGCTGCCAGAACGGCATGCGCCACAGCGGGTCGGCCGTGGCCTGCGCGGCCTGCGAAATGGCTGCCGACAACGCGTCGTCATCGGTGAAATAGGGCGGCAGATCGGGGCCAAGCGCCACCCGCGCGGCGCCGGTCAGCGTGGCCATGCAAACCAGCAGATCGGGGGATTCCTCGTCTGCCATGGCCAGCGCATCGGCCAGCACCAGACGCCCCTCGGCATCGGTGTTGTTGATCTCGACGCTAAGCCCCTTGCGGCTGGTCAGCACGTCTTGAGGCCGATAAGCCCCGGCCGAGATCGAATTTTCCACCGCCGGAACCAGCACCCGCAAGCGCACGTTCAGGCCCGTTTCCATGATCATTTGCGCCAGCCCCATCACGTTCGCCGCGCCGCCCATATCCTTTTTCATCAGCCCCATAGAGCTGCCCGGTTTGATATTCAGCCCGCCGGTATCAAAGCAAACCCCCTTGCCCACCAGTGTGACCTTGGGCGCGGATTCGTCCCCCCAGATCATGTCGAGCAGGCGCGGAGGCTGGTCCGAGGCCCGCCCGACCGCGTGGATCATCGGCAGGTTTTCCATCAACAGATCATCCCCGACAATCGCGCTGAACCGCGCCTTATGCGCCAACGCAAGGTCGCGCATGGCGGATTCGAGCGCCGCAGGCCCCATATCGTTTGTCGGGGTGTTGATCAGGTCGCGGGTCAGAAAGGTGGCGCGCGCTTCGCTTAGCACCTGCGCCGCGTCAACACCGGTCGGGCAAACCAGCGCCGGATAGCTGTCTTGCATGGTCTTGTAGCGGTCAAACCGATAACCCCCCAGCAGCCATGCCAAGGCCGAATCGGCAAGTTCGGCACCGGTCAGCCCGCTGTTCAACCGATAATCACCCTTGGGCAGCCTGGCCGCGATGGTCGCCATATGGAAGCGCCCGCGCGCCCGCGCCGCCGCATCGCCCCAGCCTGCCAGCACCGCGCGAATCGCACCATTTTCATCGGGCAGGGTCAGCACTTGCCCCAGCTTTGCCGAGAACCCCGCAGCCTGCACCCAGCGCCTTGACCCCGTGTCAAGATCGGCCAACAGCCGGTCCATATCCTTGCTGTGGACCACATCGATCGGGATTGCGGTTCGGGACGTCGAGAATTCGGGTGTCATGGTGGCTCCTTAGGTTGCTACCCCGAACCTACAACTCCGCGAGCAATGCGCAAGCCCTCAAGGGGCCTGCAAGCCAAAATCGACCACCGTCGAAATAGAGTTCTCGGCCAGACGCAACAACCGTGAAACCTGCGCCGAAAGCGCGGTTGAATCGGCGCGCGCCGCACAGATCGCGGCAGCCTCGGCGGTGCGCACAACGCTGTTCAACCCGATCTGGCGGGCAATCTTTACAACCCCCGCCGCGTGCTTTTCGACATTCAGATAATCCAGATGATCCGCATATTCCGCCAGTTGCGTGATCTTGCAACTTAGCGTCAGCACGACGTCCTCGGCGATTTCCTGATACCGGTGATTGCCAACGGATTGCTGTAAAATATCAATGACAGAAAAATCCACATGCGCGTCCTCGCGCAGATGCAGTTGATGCACTTGTCCCATAAATTCAGGCTCCCTTCCACTCCGACGATCACACTATCGTGCGAATCTAAACAAACGGTTAGGGAATCACGAAAGACCTGTGCGGGTATTTTCCGTGTGATGGATGAACCAGCGCTGCCCCAAATCCTGCCCATTTGATTCCCTTGTGCCCGAAAAAGGCATGGAATGGTCTTGTCGTTCGCCTGATCCGGTTTGGAGGTGATCGCATTTTGCCTTATTTTTAGCGCAAAATCTGCAATAGTTGACGTAAGGTCAAAAATAATTGGCAATTGTCGATATATTTGTTGCAATATGTTTGCAGGTATAGAAGAAGTTTTTCAACGCAAATGCCCAGTCTGAAGTTTTACAATTCAATTCTTGCGGAGAAAGTAGATGAAACAGGGTTACCTGAACGGTGTTGTTGTCGGTTTATTGTTGAGTATCGGTTCTATGGCCGCCGCCGAAACGGTCGAATTGGTTAGCAAAGACGGAAGCTTCAGGATGTCCGGCGAGTTGATCGAGTTCGATAACGGCTCCTATGTTCTTGACTCCACCGTGGGTCGGGTTGTGGTGGATTCAGCGCAGGTTGATTGTCTGGGGGATGCCTGCCCGGTGCTGACGCAGGAGGTTGGCACCTTTACCCCGGGCGGGCAGGTCGAGTTGATCAGTCTGGATGGCAACACCACCCTGAACGGCACCCTTGTCGCATTTGATGGCAGTTCCTATACGCTCAGCACCATTCTGGGTAACCTTATCGTGGACGCGCTGCAGGTCGAATGTGTGGGGGACGGGTGCCCGGTGATGGCCGGGGAAACCTCGGTGGTCAACCTGTCGGGTGATCCGTCTATTCTTGACAATCTGCTGCCGGATTTGCTGGACGAATTCGGGCAAAGTGTCGGGGGGGAATCGCTGGTAAGCATCGAAGGCGATCAGGAATCCCTGTCGGTTCTGGATGCGGCAGGTGATACGGTGCTGGAATTTTCCGTTACCGCGAAACAGGCGACCCAATCGCTGAACGACCTTCTGGAAGGGCGCGCCGGTCTGGCGATTTTGTCCCGTCCGGTCACTCCGCAAGAACGTTCGGCGTTTCTGGCTGCGGGGCTTGGCGATATGACCACGCCGGAACAACAAATTATTTTCGGGCTGGACGGGATTGTGATTGTGACCTCCGAGAGCAATCCGGTCAGGGCCTTGTCCAAGCAGGCGCTGGCGGGTATTTTTTCGGGCGAGATCGGCAATTGGAGCCAGGTTGGCGGCCCCGATGCTCCGATCAACCTGTTTGCAAGCGCCGAGGATACCGGCACGGGCGCCTTGTTCAACGCCAATATCATGATCCCCGAAAACAAGACCCTTAGCCCCGATGCGACCCTTGCCGGATCGGATCAGGAACTGGTGGCCAGTGTTGCCGCCGACCCGTTGGCCATCGGGTTCGCCGGCCTTTCCAACGCCGCCAACGTCAAAATCCTGAATATCCGCGATGCGTGCGGCATTCAGGTTCCGGCCACCCCGTTCACCATCAAGACCGAGGAATACCCGCTGACCGAACGGTTGTTTATCTATACCACCAACGCGCCCCATTCACCCGAGTTGACACGGTTTCTGGAATTTCTGGCCTCGGATGCGGCGCAGGCAGCGGTTGCGCGTTCCGGCCGGGTTGACCTTCGGGTTTCGTTCCAGTCCAACAATGAGCAGGGCTTGCGGCATCTGGCGGCGATTGTCCAGACCGACAGAGACAGTTCGTTGCGCGAATTACGCAACATGACCAGCAGTCTGCTTTCGGCCGACCGGTTGTCGATCACGCTGCGTTTTGCGCTGGGGTCGGCGCAACTGGATGACCGCGCCCGCGACGATATCCAGCGGCTGGCCCGTTTTATTACGACGAATGATCTGGAAAACAAAGAATTGCTGCTGGTCGGATTTACCGATTCGATCGGCAATGCCAATGCAAATATTACCCTTAGCCAGCAACGGGCCAATTCCGCCTATCGGAGCTTGATCAACGCCTTGCCAGACGGCGGGGCGGCTGGCATACCTATCACGCCCGAAGGTTTTGGAGAGCTGTCGCCGCTGATTTGCAACGACACCCCCAATGGCCGCCAAATCAATCGCAGGGTCGAGGTCTGGTTGCGCGACATCGTTGCCGTTTCCAATTAGGCAAACAGCGCGCTACAGTCGGTTCAACCTGTGCGCGTCGAATAAATGCGGAGAAGAATAGAAATGTTAAAATTCGGTTTTACCCTGCTATGTTTGCTTTGGCCCTTTGGATTGGCGGCCCAAAGCGCGGATGCCCAACCGCTGATCCGAAGCTGGCTGGCGGGCGAGGAAGACCTCGGCGGCCTTGCGGCCCTTGCGCGTGATGGTGATACCGATGCCCAGTTGCTGCTGGGCCAAATCGATCGGGATACGATCCCCGGGGGCTATTCGCCGCAGATCTCGACGCTGAGTCTGGCGGAACGCACCAATCTGCTGCGCTCTACCCGCGGGCCGGTATCGCGAAACTGGCTGATCGACCTGAGCGATCCGGAGATGGCCGATTTCGGGCAGGCGCTTTTTGCCTATCGCACCACGCGCGATCTGGTTGGACATGCGGTGGAAATGCAGCGCCTGAACGAATTTGCCGCCGCACAATACCTGCTGTGGTTTACCTTCAATATCGGCAAGTTCGACGAGGTCAACTCGATGCCGGCTGAAAACTATGGCCTTGCGGATGTGGATTTCATGAACTGGCTGCGCGGCTATCTGGGGGCATCAAACAAGGCCCTGACCATCAATCGCTTTGTGGCAGACCAGACGCCGGGCAAGGTTATGGG
>JALXER010000096.1 GCA_027069385.1 Paracoccaceae bacterium | reverse complement strand
GGGCAGCATGGTGATCAGCACATCGGCGCCGCTGGCCGCATCGGCGCTGCTGTCAGCCGGTTCAACCCCGTCAACCTGCACGCCTGCCACGTCAAAGCCGCGCACCTGATGGCCGGCGCTGGCCAGATTGCGCGCCATATGCGCGCCCATATTTCCAAGACCGATAAATCCAATTTTCATGGCATTTCCTTTATAGTTTGAGCGCCTCTGCCCCGAGCGGCATCAGCATTTTGGCGGTTTTCATGGGGGTCATGTCGTCAAGGGTGGCGGGGTTCCAGCGCGGGTTCCGGTCCTTGTCGATGATTGCGGCGCGGATACCCTCGACAAAATCCCCCTCCGAGGCCGAACGATAGGTAAAGCGGTATTCCATGCCAAGCGCATGTTCGATGGTGTCGGGCCCGCGCACGCGGCGCACCAGTTGCAAGGTGCATTCAACCGACAGCGGGCAGTTGCGCCGCAGCGTCTTTTCGGCGGCCTGTTCCTGCGCCGTCCCTTTGAACCCGCGCAGGATATCGGCTACGGTGGCACCGGCGAAATTGGCGTCGATGAACGGCTGTTGCTCGGCCAGTTTACTGTGCGGGGCGGCATGGCAGGCGGTATCGATCAGCGAAGGATCCCCGCCTTGCTCCAACTGCGCAATCAGCGCGGGCCAGTCGGCGCGCGGAATAAAATAGTCGGCAAACCCGGCATAGATCGCATCGCCCGCATCCATGCGCGTGCCGGTGGTGCCCAGATATTCGCCCAGCCGCCCCGGCGCGCGGGCCAGCAGCAAAGAGCCGCCAACATCGGGCACCAAGCCAATGCCGCATTCCGGCATGGCGATTTGGCTTGTCTCGCAGACAATCCGGTGCGAACCGTGACACGATATGCCAACCCCGCCGCCCATGGTGAATCCTTGCATAAAGGCGACATAGGGCTTGGGAAAGTTGAACAGCTTGGCATTCATCCGGTATTCATCGCGCCAGAATTTTCGGCCATATTCAAAATCCCCCGCCTTGGCGGTGTCATACATTTCCTGAATGTCGCCCCCCGCGCAAAAGGCTTTGTCGCCTGCCGCGTCGATGATGACCAGTTCAACGGCGGGATCAGTCGCCCAAGCATCCAGCGCCGCCTCTATGGCCAGCGCCATGTCATAGCTTAGCGCATTCAGCGCCGACGCGCGGTTGAGCGTAATACGGCCCGCTTTGCCGGTTTTGCGGATGTGAATGTCAGGCATCGGTGAGGGCTTTCAATTTGGCTTGAGCGACTTCTAGGCGAACTAACGCTTTTTCTCTGTTTAACCAACCACGTCTTCGCCATATCCCTGAAAGTGGATGGAAAGAAATGATAAGCATTACTCCTCCGGGGACAAATAGTAGAATTGACGCAAATGTGCTACTGGTATCCAAGCTTAGTAATTTTAGAATGGTGAATAGGATCATCCCGTAAATGGTATAGGGTACTAATGCCCATGGAAGGACTGTCATTACCAAAAAGCCATAGAGTATCGGCATTTCCAATGTTGTCGCTATCACCCAACGAATATGGCGCCAGTACCTTGTCTTTGTTTCAAGCCAAAGTCGTTTCATTACCCCCGATCCCGCTCCGCCAGCAACGCCCGCGCCGTGATCAGGCGCATGATCTCGTTGGTGCCCTCAAGGATCTGATGCACCCGCAGGTCTCGCACGATTTTTTCGATGCCGTAATCGGCCAGATAGCCATAGCCGCCCAGCATTTGCAGCGCGTCATTGGCGACGGTGAACGCCGTATCGGTGACAAAACGCTTGGCCATGGCGCAGAATTTGCTGGCGTCGGGCGCGCCTGTGTCGAGCTTCCACGCGGCTTGGCGCAGGAAGGTACGCGCGGCTTGGAGTTCGATCTCCATATCCGCCACACGGAATTGCAGGGCCTGGAATTGGTCGAGGGTTTTGCCAAAGGCCTTGCGCTCGCCCATATAGCCAAGCGCGATATTCAGCGCTGCCTGCGCGCCCCCCAGCGCACTGGCAGATATATTCAACCGCCCGCCATCCAAGCCCGCCATGGCATAGGAAAACCCGCGGCCTTCCTCGCCCACCAGATTGTCGGCCGGAACCGTGCAATCGTCAAACTGCACCTGCGCCGTGGGCTGGGCCTTCCAGCCCATTTTCTGTTCGAGCGCGCCAAAGGACAGGCCGTCAGTGCCGTCGGGAACAATGATGCTGGAAATGCCCTTTGGGCCGTCCTCGCCGGTGCGGGCCATAACCAGATAGGCGTCGGAATAGCCCCCGCCCGAGATAAACGCCTTGGTGCCGTTCAGCGTATAGCTGCCGCCGGATTTGTCAGCCTTGGTGCGCAGGGCCGACGCGTCCGAGCCGCTGCCCGGTTCGGTCAGCGCATAGGAAAACACGGTTTTCATGGTGCACATGTCGGGCAGCCAGTGGGATTTGCTTTCCTCTGACCCGAACTTGTCGATCATGCCGCCGCACATATTGTGGATCGACAGGAACGACCCCACGGCGGGGTCTGCCATGGCCAGCGCCTCGAAAACCAGCGTTGCGTCAAGCCGCGTCAAGCCCGAACCGCCATAAGCCTCGCTGACATACAGCCCGCCAAAACCCAACTCGGCAATTTGCGGCCACAGCGCCTTGGGAATGGTCCCCGCCGCTTCCCATTCGCGGGCATGGGGCGCGATTTCGGTCTGGCCAAAATCGAAGGCCATATTGAATATCATCTGTTGTTCGTCGGAAAGGGCAAAATCCATGGGGGCTATCCTATGGTTAGGGTTTGAACCAGATAGTAGACAACCAGCGGGCCGATCAGCACCAGTGTCAGAATGGTCATCTTGACGGGCTGCTGACGAAAGCGCCGAATGCCCAGAGGATCGGAGAACAGCTTTTGTTCTTTGTTCTGCTTGCGATACTCGGGGTCGTCGCGCAGGAACTTGCTGTTCAGGGCGATGAACGCAGCGATAGAGGCAATGATGATGATCGCTTTCACAGGGGCTCCGCCGTAAAATGAATGGTTGTTCAGTTCAGCATAGAAAATTCTGGTGCCCTTGGAAAGAGGCAAGATAAGGGGGCTGGTGAATTTCTGCGGCCGGAATGCCCTTATCAAACCGGTTTAATTGCCGCAGCGGTCTAGGTGACCGGTGCCAAAACAGATTCTCCAATTCTTGTGACTATCCTCACATTAATGGCGCGAAAACGTGTGTAAGACATATGCACACGCCAATGGGATTGAACACCCGACTGGCAAAGTCAGAGGAACTGAAAATGAAAAAAGCACTAAAAGCACTCATGGTAGCAACGGCTCTGTCACCAGCATCTATTGTGGGAACCGCAACGGTATCTCATAGCCAAGAAGCGCTGTATACCCGCCTCGGTGGGTATGACGCGATTGCAGCTGTGGTCGACGACTTCTTTGGCCGCATGGCTTCTGATGAGCAGCTGGGGCGGTTTTTTGAAAACCTTGCCGATGATCGGAAAGAAATCGCAAGGCAGCTTACGGTTGATTTTATCTGCGCGGCGGCAGGCGGACCCTGCATTTATAATGGCCGTGACATGCCCGTTACCCACACGGGGATGGGGATAACGGCATCTGATTGGGATGTTTCCGTTGTGCTTCTCAAAGAAACCCTTGCCGCGTTTTCCGTGCCCGAGGCCGAACAAGCAGATGTGATCGGGTTTATCGGCAGCCTTCGTGACCAAGTTGTAGATAACTAAACAGAAGCCACCGCACTTCGTTGAGTGCGGTGGCCTATGCGTTTGTGCTGAGGCGTTGCAAAAGCTCGGGATTAAGCACTTTAATTCGAGAATGGCTTTTTGTAACCAGCCTTCGATCCTCAAGTTTCTTAAGTATGCGGCTGATGACCTCACGAGATGTTCCCAACTCGGCAGCGATGTTCTGGTGAGTCACCTCGACCTCCCCATCCAGCACATTGTTGAACAAAAATCCTGCCACGCGTTGTTCGAGCGTGCCATAGGCAACATTGGCTATTTCTTGAATAAAGCCAGATATACGGTTTGAGTAGTTTTCAAATACAAGCTTCTGAAATCCGGTTGAAGTGGCAATAAGCGTCTTAAATAGATTTTGGGGGATGGCAATAGAATGCAGGTCCGTCTCTGCGATAGCTTCGGCATTGTAGGCTTGATCGGAAAGCAGGCAAGACGTTGTAAGAATACAGGTTTGCCCGGGTGTGACGCGGTACAAAGTCATTTCAATGCCACTTTCGTTCATGAGCCGAACACGAAGAGAGCCTTCAACGACCCATAGAAAACTGGTGCACGGTGTGCCGATATCGAAAATTGTTTCATTCTTTTTATGGAATGCGGGGTAGGCCTCGGATTTAATGAGCTTGAGTGCGTTCTCGTCGAGCGTTTCTAAGCCTTTTAAGTCTGGAATCTCAAACACGTCGGTTTTCCTTGCTTGGGCCAGTTAACAATAGGTAACCACAAAAAAACGCCCCGTACAAGGCGGGGCGTTTTGGTGGGTGCAAGCACCCACCCTACACCGGAACTTCGTAGGGTGGGTGCTTGCACCCACCATTCTCGTCACTCCATTGTCGGAATGCTAAAGTTGGCGCCTTCCTTCAAGCCTGTCGGCCAGCGCGAGGTCACGGTTTTGGTGCGGGTATAGAATTTGAACGCATCCGGTCCGTGCTGGTTCAGATCGCCAAAGGCGGATTTTTTCCAGCCGCCGAAGGTGTGATAGGCCAACGGTACGGGGATGGGCACGTTCACACCGACCATGCCGACATTGATCCGGCTGGCGAAATCGCGGGCGGTATCACCGTCGCGGGTAAAGATCGCGGTGCCGTTGCCGTATTCGTGGTCCATTGCCAGACCGACCGCCTCTTCATAGGTTTTGGCCCGCACGGTAGAAAGCACCGGCCCGAAGATCTCGGTCTTGTAGATGTCCATATCGGTTGTGACATTGTCAAACAGGCAGGCCCCGACGAAATTGCCGTTCTCATAGCCTTGCAGGCTGAAATTGCGGCCATCGACCACAAGATTCGCGCCTTGCTCGACACCTGAATCCACCAGGCCCAGAATTTTGCGCTTGGCCTCGGGGGTAATGACCGGTCCGAAATCCACGTCGTTTTCAGAGGTGTAAGGCCCGATTTTCAGGCTTTCAACACGCGGCGTCAGCGCGGCAATCAACCGGTCTGCGGTTTCTTCGCCCACGGGCACCGCAACCGAAATTGCCATGCAACGCTCACCTGCCGCGCCGTAACCGGCACCGATCAGCGCGTCAACGACCTGATCCATATCGGCGTCGGGCATGATGATGGCGTGGTTTTTCGCGCCGCCAAAAGCCTGCACCCGTTTGCCCGCCGCGCAGCCGTTGCCATAGATATACTGGGCAATCGGGGTCGAGCCGACAAAGCCGATCGACTGGATTACCGGATGTTCGATGATCGCGTCCACGGCCTCTTTATCGCCATTGACCACTTGCAGAATGCCTTTGGGCAGGCCTGCCTCTTCGAACAATTCGGCCAGCATGATCGGCACGGTCGGGTTGCGCTCGGACGGTTTCAGGATAAAGGCATTGCCTGCTGCAATGGCAGGCGAAAACATCCACATCGGGATCATGGCCGGAAAGTTGAACGGCGTTACGCCGCCACAAACACCCAGCGGCTGTCTCATGGAATACATGTCAATGCCCGGGCCGGCACCGTCGGTATATTCGCCTTTCAGCAGCTGCGGCGCGCCAATGCAGTATTCCACCACTTCCAGGCCGCGGATCACGTCGCCCGCCGCGTCGGGCAGGGTTTTACCGTGTTCTTTGGACAGGGCTTCGGCCAGCTTGTCCATATCGCGGTGCAACAAGTCGACCATTTTCATCATCACGCGCGCCCGGCGTTGCGGGTTGACGGCAGCCCATGCGGGCTGGGCCGCGGCGGCAATCTGGACAGCCTTGTCCATTTCCTCGGCGCTGGCCAGCGGCACCTTGGCGATCACGTCACCGGTTGCGGGGTTGAATACATCGGCAAACCGACCGGACGTACCGGCCACATGTTCGCCACCAATGTAATGCTTGATCTCGTGCATAATGCTCTCCTGTTTTTGGGCTTCGGGCGGACCATAACGCCGAACAGACGGTTAGGGAAAGCCTTATTTATGACCAGATGGTAGAATTCTTTATCGCCAAAGCGGCGCGCGGAACTTGACAGAAATGTGATCAAAGATGCACTCTGCCAAGACAGGGGAGATTCAGGAGAATACCATGCTTGTAAGCAATATACTCAACAACAAGGCAATATCGGAGGTCCTGACCATCAAGTCCGGCGATACGATTAGCGCCGCCGCCGCCATTCTGTCCGAGAAACGGATCGGGGCGCTGGTGGTTTCGGATAACGGCAAATCGGTGGACGGAATTCTGTCAGAACGCGATATCGTGCGTGAAATCGGCAAGAACGGGGTAGGCTGCATGTCAAATTGTGTGCGCGAATTGATGACCAGTTCGGTTATTGCCTGCGCGCCCGGTGATAGCGTGATTTCGCTGATGGGCAAGATGACCGATGGTCATTTTCGCCATATGCCGGTGATGGAAGACGGGGCGCTGATCGGCGTTGTGTCGATCGGGGACGTGGTCAAGGCACGCATTGACGCGATGGAGGCTGAAAACGCCGCCCTGACCGATATGCTGCACGGCAAGGTTTAGCATTGACCCGGACCGGATTTTAGTGTCCTGTTCGCAAGTGCAGCAAAATGGAGGTTGCCATGCGCATTGGGCTTTATCCCGGAACCTTTGATCCGGTTACGGTTGGGCATCTGGATATTATCGAACGCGCCTGCGCGCTGGTCGACCGGCTGGTGATCGGTGTTGCGATCAATCGCGACAAGGGGCCGCTATTCTCGCTAGAGGAACGCGTGGCGATGATCGAGTCCGAATGCAAAGGGATTGCCGTTAAAACCGGTGTGGAAATCATTGCGCACTCGTTTGAAAACCTGCTGATCCATTGCGCTGACGAAGTCGGGGCCAAGGTGATTATCCGCGGGCTGCGCGCCGTGGCGGATTTCGAATACGAATACCAGATGGTCGGCATGAACCGGGCGATGAATGACCAGATTGAAACGGTGTTCCTGATGGCCGAAGCCCAGCATCAGGCGGTGGCCTCGAAGCTGGTCAAGGAAATCGCCCGCCTTGGTGGCGATATCTCCAAATTCGTCACCCCCGCCGTGGAAACTGCCCTAAAAGGTAAACAATCAACCTGAACCGGGCCTCTCCCGCCCGTCGTAGGCGCATTGCTTACGCAATACGCCTCCTCCCGTTGGGCCGGGCCTCGGCTTCGCCTCGGCAGGGGGCCAGCCCCCTCTGGCGCAAGCGCCATTCACCCCCGGGATATTTAGTATCCACTCATTGGTCTAAACCCCCCGTCTTTCAGACGGGATCGCTTTAGCGCGAAGAATCGGTTATGATTTTATACTCCCGAATTTTGAAGACCCGCCCGAAGG
>JALXER010000095.1 GCA_027069385.1 Paracoccaceae bacterium | reverse complement strand
GTCCATGATTGCGCCAACATAGAAGCTGTCGCCCTGGTCATAACCGGCATAAGCGGTGATGGCGTCGGATACAGCGTAGTCCAGATCGATTCCGAAGTTGGACGAAGCAGGAGCAGCGTTATGAACGCCGGCAGTTTTTGCATCCCAGTAAGCGGATACACCGATAGCGCCGAACGAGCCCTCGACCGAAACGCCGTAAGCGTCGGCAGCGTGGTTGTTCATGGCATAATAGGCAGCCAGATCAAATGCACCAACCGTAGCACCTACACCGATTGCGATCGAATCTTCGGTGGTACCAACCGATTCGGACATATAGGCCAAGTCAACCGAGAAAGCGCCCAGTTCAGCACCTACGCTAACACCGAATGCGTTGCCAACAGCAGTTACCATGTCGGTATTGTCGTTGGAGTCAGCGTCCTGCAGCATGGCCTGGTCATACATGGCGGTGAAGGAAACAGCGCCGAAGGAGCCGCTTACACCAACCGAAACCGCGCTGGTCGGGTGAACCGCACCGAATGCGTCAACCGCTACGCCAACTGCAAAGTCGCCAAAGGTGGCGTCCAGGCGGGCCACAACTTCGGCATCCTGCTCGCGCAGGACGTCTTCGTTGGAGAAGTCGCCAAATGCCATGCCGTCTACCTGGTCGAACATGTCAACAGCAGCATATTCAACGTCGCCCACCGTCAGGGTTACGCGGTCGGTCATGATTTTTACAGTCGGGTAGGAATCCCAGCCCAGGGTGCCGCCACCGGCGTAAAGGTCGGCGCCAATGGTGACTTCGACGGATACGCCGTAATCGAATTCCATGGTGCCGGTTACGTCAAGGCTACCCTCGGCGTAAAGACCGCTTTCGACCACGTCATTGTAGCCAACTTCGACACTGCCGCTAAAGGCAACGCCAGCAGACGCTGCGCCAGCAAGGGCGACCAACGCTGTAGTTGCAAAGAGAACGTTTTTCATCGTTATTCCCTCGTTTGAGTTTAAAAAAATCAATCTCTACTCGGGCACGCCCGAAAGGATTAGAACTTTATTCACTTAATTAGACGCTTCCGTCAAGTTGACCGCCGGCAATCGGAGATATGGTTTCAAGTTTGGTGCATTCTTGTCACAGTTTGCTTGTTTTTATCGGTTAAAACCGCTTGTTCCGGCTGATTTCTGCCGATAATACTCGGGCAAACCAGATTTATTTTGCGGAGTACCGAACCAGTGTCACGATATAATGCGCTCGAATCCGAGCCGAAATGGCAAAAGAAGTGGGCTGAATCCGGTGTATTTACCGCACAAAAAGACGAGAATCGCCCCAAATATTATGTGTTGGAGATGTTCCCCTATCCGTCGGGCAAGCTGCATATCGGCCATGTGCGCAACTATACCATGGGCGATCTGATTGCGCGCTACAAGCGGGCCAAGGGGTTTAACGTGTTTCACCCGATGGGCTGGGATGCGTTCGGGATGCCGGCGGAAAATGCCGCCATGGCCAACAACTCTTTACCCGGAATCTGGACCTATCAGAACATCGCCGAGATGAAGCACCAGTTTGCCGCGCTTGGCTTGTCGCTGGACTGGAGCCACGAATTTGCCACCTGCGACCCTGAATATTACGGCCAGCAACAGGCGCTTTTCCTCGATATGCTCGATGCGGGGCTGGCCTATCGCAAGAATGCCAGCGTCAACTGGGATCCGGTCGATATGACCGTGCTGGCCAACGAGCAGGTGATTGACGGCAAGGGCTGGCGCTCGGGCGCGGTGGTTGAACGCAAAGAGCTGACACAGTGGTTTTTCAAGATCTCGGACTATGCCGATGACTTGCTGGGCGCGCTGGACGGGCTGGAAAACTGGCCCGACAAGGTGCGGCTGATGCAGGCCAACTGGATTGGTAAATCCAAAGGGTTGCAGTTCAGTTTCAAAACCAATGGCGCGCCAAACGGGTTTGAGGCGTTGGAGGTCTATACCACCCGCCCCGACACCCTGTTCGGGGCCAGTTTCGCCGCCGTTTCGGCCGATCATCCGCTGGCAAAGGCGCTTGAATCCGACCCCGACGTGGCTGCTTTTACCGCCGAATGCCGGCGCACCGGCACCAGTGCCGAGGCCCTGGAAAAGGCCGACAAGCTGGGCTATGACACCGGTATTACCGTGACCCACCCGTTTGACAGCACCATCAGGCTGCCGGTCTATATTGCCAATTTTATCCTGATGGATTACGGCACCGGCGCGATTTTCGGCTGTCCTGCCCACGACCAGCGCGACCTTGATTTCGCGCGCAAATACGGGCTGGAGGTCAAGGCGGTGGTTTCGCCTGACGGGCAGGATTATCCGGTTGGCGACGAGGCCTTTACCGATGCGGGCACGTTGATCAACTCGGATTTTCTGAACGGCATGGACATCGAGACCGCCAAGGCCGAAGCGATTGCGCGCATCGAGGCGGCGGGCATGGGCAAGGGACAAACCGTGTTTCGCCTGCGCGACTGGGGAATTTCGCGGCAGCGCTATTGGGGCTGCCCGATCCCCGTTGTGCACTGTGAAAGCTGCGGCGTGGTGCCCGAGAAAAAGGAAAACCTGCCGATCCGCCTGCCCGAGGACGTGAATTTCGACAAGCCGGGCAACCCGCTGGACCGGCACCCGACATGGCGCGATTGCACTTGCCCCGAATGCGGCGCGGCCGCGCGTCGCGAGACCGACACGATGGATACGTTTGTCGATTCCAGCTGGTACTATGCCCGCTTTCCCTCCAATACCGCCAGCACCCCGACCGATCTGGCCGAGGTAGAGTACTGGATGAATGTGGACCAGTATATCGGCGGGGTTGAACATGCTATTTTGCACCTGCTCTATTCCCGCTTTTTCGCCCGCGCCATGGTCAAGACCGGCCATCTGCCTGAACGTTGCACCGAACCGTTCAACGCGCTGTTCAATCAGGGCATGGTGTGCCACGAAACCTATTCGACGCTGGACGAAAAGGGCCGCCCGGTCTGGCATTCTCCCGATGAAATCGCGCCCGATGGTGACGGGTATATCCTGCGCGAAACCGGCCAGAAAATCACCGTTGGCCCGTCGGTCAAAATGTCGAAATCCAAGCGCAACGTGATTGACCCGATCGAGCAGATCGAACAGTTCGGTGCCGATACCGCCCGCTGGTTCGTACTGTCCGACAGCCCGCCCGAACGCGATGTGGAATGGACAACATCCGGTGCCGAGGCCGCTTGGAAGCACCTGCAACGGGTATGGCGCATGACGGTGGAAATCGGCGCGGAAACCACCGGTCGGGACGAAGATAAGGCGCTGACCAAAGCCATGCACCGCGCCATTCGCGACGTGACCGAAGGGTATGAGGGCTTTGCCTTTAACAAATCCATCGCCAAGCTTTACGAATTCACCGCCGCGATTGCCAAATCCCGCGGCGACCAGCGTCAGGCCATGCGCACCATGGCGCTGCTGATGCAACCCGTGACCCCGCATCTGGCGGCGGAATGCTGGGAACATCTGGGCGGCGAGGGCATGGCGGTAAACGCGCCTTTCCCCGTGGCCGATCCTGCCCAACTGGTCGAGGACACCGTCACCCTGCCCATTCAGGTAAACGGCAAACGGCGGGCGGAAATCAGCGTAGCCAAGGACATGCCCAAGGAAGCGCTTGAAAAGCTGGTGCTATCGCACGATGCTGTGGTCAAGGCGCTGCAAGGTGGCGCGCCCAAAAAGCTGATCATCGTACCGGGCAGGATCGTGAATGTCGTCATATAGCCGAAGGACCGTGATATTTGCCCCGCTGGCGCTGGCCGCCTGCGGGTTCCATCCGATCTATGGCCCGGGCACCGGTGCGCAAGCCCTGAACGGGCGGGTTGCCTTTGCTCCGGTGGATGACCTGACCGGCTTTACCTTTAACCAGACGCTGGAATCGCGTCTGGGCACCCCGCAATCGCCACTGTTCCGGCTGGATACCACCATTTCCTTTGAACAAGAGGGGCTGGCGATTACACAGGATAACGCCATTACCCGCTATAACCTGACCGCCAAGGCAGACTTTAATCTGGTGCGGCTAAGCGATGGCAAGGTGGTGCTGTCCGATACTATTCGCGCTTTTACCGCCTATAGCGCCACCGCCTCGGCCTATGCGACCCATGTCACCGCGCGCGATGCGCATAACCGTCTGGCCGTGTCGCTGGCCGAGCAGATCGCCACCCGCATTGCCGGCAGCGCCGAGAGCTTTGGCCTATGAAGCTGACCGGACAGGCCGCCGCGCGTTTTCTGGGCCAGCCCGATCCGGCCTATGCGGGGGCGCTGTTATTTGGCCCCGACGCCATGCGTATCTCGCTTAAACGTGCGGCGCTGGTTCAGGCGTTAACCGGCCCCGACGGCGAATCCGAGATGCGCCTGAACCGGCAGATGCCCGGCGATTTGCGCAAGGCCCCCGGTGCCCTTGCCGACGCGATCAAAGAGATCGGCTTTTTCCCCGGTCAGCGGGTGGTGCTGGTCGAACAGGCCACCGATGCCACCACGCAGGCCATGCAGCTTGCCCTGTCGGACTGGCAGCCGGGTGATGCGATGATCGTTTGCGTTGCCGGTCAACTGGCCGCGCGCTCCAAGCTGCGCAAATTGTTCGAGACGGCAAAGAACGCCGTGGCCATCGGCATTTACAACGACCCGCCCCGCCCCGACGAAATAGAGGCGCAACTGGCCAAAAGCGGCATTGCGCCCGTTGCCCCCGATGCGCTGCACGACCTGATCACGCTGGGGCAGTCGCTCGACCCCGGCGATTTTGGCCAGTTGGTGGAAAAGCTGTCGCTGTATACGCTGGGGGCAAACGGGCCGGTCAGCTCTGAAGATGTGGCCAATTGCGCGCCTGCCTCTGATCTGGCGGCGGTGGATGATGTGATCCGCGATGTGGCCGACGGGCGGGCCGACCGTATCGGTGCCAGCATGATGCGCCTGTCGGGGCAGGGGCTGGCCCCCACAACCCTGTGCATCGGCGTTACGCGCCATTTCCGGCAGTTACACGCGCTGGCCGCGTCAAATCAGGGGGCCGAGGCCGCAATCAGCCGCATACGCCCGCCGATTTTTGGCCCGCGCCGCGCCCAGATGTTGCGACAGGCCCAAAGTTGGAGCGTCGCCCGACTGGAGGCGGCGTTGCGTACCCTGATGGATACCGACCTGATGCTGCGCTCGGGCCGGCCGGTGCCCGCTTTTGCGGCGGTAGAGCGCGCCTTTATCCGCGTCAGCATGATGCGGCCGCGCTGATATGGCCGAGTATCTCGGGTATCTTGCCGCCTTTCTGGGTACTATCGGTTGGCTGCCGCAGGTCTATAAAGCATGGTCCACCCGCGAAACCCGTGCGCTGTCGCTGGCAACCAATCTGTTGATTCTGGCTACGGTCAGCCTGTGGCTGGTCTATGGTCTGGTGCTTGGTGCATGGCCGATTATTGTGGCAAACCTGCTTGCGGTTTTGCTGGTTGGTGCCATAGTGGTGGCCAAACTAATCTATAAATAGGGGAAAAGCATGTATACGATCATTGGATCACCGCGTTCGCGCGCCGGGCGGGTTTACTGGGCGATGGAGGAAATGGGGCTGGACTATGCCACCAACCCGCTGAAACCCGGCTCGGATGAATTGCGGGCCTTCAACCCCTCGGCCAAATCGCCCTGCCTGATGGTTGACGAGGATTGCATCTGCGACTCGGTGGCGATTGTCCAGTTTCTGGCCGACCGGCACCAGCAGTTGACCCACCCCGCAGGCACTATTGAGCGCGCCCTTCAGGACAGCTTTACCCAGTTTGTCTGTGACGAGGTTGACGGGGCGCTCTGGACTGCTGCCAAGCACAGCTTTGCCCTGCCCGAAAAGGTGCGCGTGCCCGAGGTCAAATCCGCCGCACGCTTTGAATTCGACCGCGCCATGCAGGTGCTGGAAACCCGGCTGGGCGACAACGAATTTCTGACCGGAGACCGCCTGACGGTGCCCGATATCATCCTTGGCCATTGCGGATTATGGGCCAAAGTGGCCAAGTTCGACACCCCCGAAGGGCCGGTCGGTGCCTATTTCAACCGGCTGTACGCTCGCCCTGCATTCGCCAAAATGTTGCAAGCCGGTGCCGAGGAGGCCTCGCTCCTGCCCTAAACGCCGGTTTCGGCGCATCAGCCATTGTGCACCGCAGTACACAACCTGCGTTACCCTTGTTTGTAAGGCTATAATCGCCTGTTTCGCGCCCACTGTTCACAAGGCGCTAACGCGAAGTTATGCGACATTTTACCGCACTTTGTTTGACATACCCGTCAGACAGGTATCCAGAATTGACCATGACAAACCTTGTCACGACTCATTCTGGAGAAGAAAATGAAACACATTGGTAAGACAAAACTTTGGCAACACGGCAGCGCGCTGGCGCTGGTTATCGGGGTGATGGCCGGCATGCCCCAACAGGTGGTTGCGCAGGATACCGGCTTTACCTCTACCGATGCCGAGGAAGAAGGCTATTGGTATTCGCGCTATAATCTGGGCAATCTGGTGATGCGCTCGGGGATGGGCAACGTGGTGATGCCCGACAAGCAGGTGATGATGATGGCCATGGCCGCCGTGGATGCGGATTTCGACGCCAGCCAGTTGATGGCCGGCAATACGGATTATGGCGATGGCGACCACGTTGCGATACCGGCCCATGTTGCGCCGATCTCGACCGTCTATAAAAGCGGTGACCCGCATTATATCGCGCAGTTCAACCCGCCCGATTTTGGCACCCAGCGCTGGGATCCGGCCAAGATGGATACCACGCTGACCGGTCTGGCCAACGGCTTTACCATTCTGAAAGAAACCGAATGGGCGCGGCAATTCCATGTGGATGACCATTTCGGCACCCCCGATTCGGATTTCGGCGCGTATTGGCGCTTTGTCGGGATGGTAATGACGATGAATGCCAAAATGCAGGCGGGGTCTTTCCTGCGTAATATGGAGGGCTATGACCTGTCCAATGGCGGCGATGCGGCGATGCTGATGGCACTGTCCGACCTGTCCGATCTGCTGAATGTCGATCAGGTGGCCCATTCCGATGTGCCCAACCGCTATCATGATTCCGAGACCGCCGCGATGATGGCGAATGGTGCCGATATGCTGGCCGCCAAGGTGATTGACAGCCAGCCCGACAGCATTCGCGGGGCCTCGCTGGCGATCCAGTCGCTGGTCTGGTACGCGGCCAAAACCGATAATGCCGACACCAAGGCAGCCGCGCTGAACAAGATCACCGAGCTTGCCGCCAGCCTTGGCGCGATGGAACCGGCCGATGCCGCCGAGCAGGCCTATTTCCTGCGCGGTCTGGTAGAGGCCCATCGCACCCTTGGTATCAATGACGGCACCATCATGGCCAGCGCCGCGGCGTTCCTTGACGGGTTCAACATGGACAAGGGCGGCTTTGACAATCAGGACGTTTACACCATCGACGATG